>NZ_CAUVFT010000002.1:0-136380 GCF_963551295.1 uncultured Veillonella sp. | reverse complement strand
TAGACTTCAAATCCTACTTCGGCGATTATGTACCAGAAGCTCCTGCTACAATGTTCAAAGGTAACTACTAATACCTAAATTTAGTAATGGCCCTAACAAGGACTTGTAGTTAGTACAGAAGGGGACATAAACACTGTTTATGTCCCCTCTCTTATGTTTTTAACCTCATAGCCTATGAGGTTAAAAAATTTTATGTACTATATCAATTTTTATGATAAGTATATCTGTTATTTTATTGTAATCTTTTATTTTAACTGAACTTTTACAACTTAATATAATAGCGATTTACTCATCAATTTAATTGATTAAGCTACATCGTCCTGTTGAGCATATATTTTTATTTTTCTTGAAAGGATGATTTTAGAAATGAGTGCTATCACCGTTCTATTAGCGCTATCTCCAATCATTTGGTTGATTGTAGCGTTATCCATCTTGAAATTACCTGCATGGCAAGCAACAAGTGTTGCTGCAATCGGTTCTTTCATCATCGCTATTACAGCATTCCAATCTGACCCATTCATTATGGTCACTGGTGCCCTTGAAGGTGCCGCTTTGGCGATTTGGCCAATCCTATTAGTTATTACAGCTGCTATCTTCGTTTATAACTTGGTAGTACATACGAAAGCAATGGAAACTATTAAAACAATGCTTTCTTCTGTAACATCTGATACTCGTGTACTTGCATTGTTACTTGCATGGGGCTTTGGTGCCTTCATGGAAGGTATGGCTGGTTTCGGTACTGCCGTTGCAATTCCTGCAGCTATGATGGTTGCCGTAGGTTTTAACCCACTTAAATCTATCATCGCATGTCTCGTTGCAAACTCTGTACCAACAACATTCGGCTCTATCGGTATCCCAACTACCACATTGGCAGCATTGACAAACCTCGATCCAAGCCATTTAGGTACATTTATTTCTGTTCAATTATTCTTACTTAACTTAATCGCTCCGTTCTTTGTTGTTATGATTATCGGCGGCGGTTTCAAAGCGTTAAAAGGCGTATTCCTTGTAACATTACTTTCTGGTTTAGCATTAGCTGTTCCTGAACTCATAATCAACGTTGTAATGGGTCCAGAATTATCCGTAATTTCTGCATCCATCGTAATCATGGCAGTTATCATTATCTGTGCAAAAATCATGCCTCCTAATGATCCTGAATACGCAGTTAAACAAACTGCTGAAACTCCTAAAGTTTCCGGTAGTGAAGGTCTTGTAGCGGCTATGCCATTCATCTTGATCTTCGTATTGTTGTTATTAACTTCAAAATTGTTCCCTGCAATTAATGCTCCACTTGCATCCATTAAAACATCTGTACCTATTTACCAAGGTACTGGTGCAAAACCTTACACATTCGTATGGATTGCAACTCCTGGTATCATGATCTTCATCGCTGGTATCGTTGGTGGGTTTATCCAAAAAGCAAAAGCTGGTGAAATCTTTGGTACATTAGGTAGCACAGTTAAAAGCTTGAAATTCACATACCTTACAATCATCACAATTGTTATGACAGCTAAATTGATGACTTACTCTGGTATGACTGCAGATATTGCAAAAGCAATGGTTGCTGGTACAGGTTCCTTGTACCCTCTATTCGCTCCTATCGTAGGTGCGTTGGGTGCCTTCTTGACTGGTTCCGGTACAAACTCCAACGTATTGTTTGGTCCACTTCAAATCGCAGCAGCTCAAGGCTTAAATCCTACAAACTGGGAAGACCTTGGCTTCTGGTTAGCAGCTGTTAACTCCGGTGCAGCTGGTATCGGTAAAATGTTGTCTCCACAATCCATTGCGATTTCCATTGGTGCCGTAGGTCCTGCTTTAAAAGCATACCTTGAAAGCCACAAAGAAATCAGCGCGGAAGAAGCTCATAAATTAGAGCATGAAATAGAAGCAAGCGTTATCATGAACAGCGCATTCAAATACTTCTTGATCTTCATCGTTATGCATGGTTGTATCTCCTTCTTCGGTCAACATTTCATCCATGAAATTCATCATTTCTTTTTCTAAGAACTGGTAACAATACAAAAAAGAACAGCTTTTCACGAGCTGTTCTTTTTTGTTTCCACATATGAGAATACTACATATAACATGGTTTAATGATATTGCTTCTACAGATGAAACCGTAGCTGTCCCGATTACTACTATTGCAGCTAACACAAAACCTTTTAGTTAATATTTCATATAATTCTCCCATCGCCAATAAACACATTGATATTTTTAGATATAATTAATATACTAATTGTAATCTATAAATAGAGATATAACAAACTCAATATTTCATATAGATATTTTTTCTCAATCATGGTAAAATACATCGTATCAAATAGAAAAAATTAAATGCAGTCTGCGAAGTGCGATTCGCAGACTTTTATTTTTCTCACTTTAGTATAGGAGGGTTTTATGACTCAAGAAAGTTCTGCTAAGGTCTCTTTCATCTTAGTAGTATTCCTTGGTCTGTTGACAGCCATCACACCATTTGCAACAGATTTATATTTACCAGCATTACCAATTATGCCTAGTGAACTAAATACATCTGCATCAAATATTCAAATGACCATTGGTGTGATGACTTTTGGTGTTGCATTAGGTCAATTATTTGGAGGTCCTATTAGTGATACTATGGGCCGCAAGTTGCCTCTTATAACAGGCAACTTACTTTGCGTTATCTCTAGCATAATCTGTGCTTATGCACCAAGCATTGAAATACTTTTACTAGGACGCTTTCTACAAGGTTTAACAGGATCTGTGGGCGTTGTAATTGCTAAGGCCATCGCTCGAGATTTTGCATCTGGTCAAGAATTGACTAAACTCTTTGCATTGCTCATGATGGTTAACGGTTTGGCGCCAGTAATCGCTCCGCTCATCGGCGGTCAATTATTACTATTCACTACATGGCGCGTTATCTTCGTTATTTTAGCAATATTTTCTGCTATTCTATTAGTAGGATCTCTTCTCTTCCGTGAAAGCTTACCTAAAGAAAAACGCGTTACAGGTGGCGTTGCAACTGCTACAAAGAACTACATTACGCTTATTAAAGATAAGCGATTCCTTGGGCAAACACTAATCCAATTCTTTGCTTTTGGTGGATTCTTTGCGTATATCTCAGGTTCATCCTTTGTATACCAAAACATCTTTCAACTATCTGCACAAGAATTTAGCTATCTCTTTGGTATCAATAGCTGTGGTATTATCTTAGCTAGTGCCATAAGCGCTAGATTAAGTAATGTAATCACAGTTCGACAATTACTAACATTTGCCCTCTGGCAACTAACAATCGGCTCCTTGCTATTCTTAATAGCTATGCTTTTCGAATGGCCACTTATTCCTGTAACGGCCATTCTATTCTTTACCGTATGTACAGTATCCCTATTTGGCTCTGCCTCTTTCTCTATGGCAATGGCTAAATACGGTAAAATGGCTGGCAGTGCCTCTGCAGTACTTGGCTTTGCTAGCATGTTCTCTGCAGGAATCGTATCTCCATTAATTGGTATTGGTGGGGAATATACGGGGATCCCCATGGGGATTACAATGCTAGTATGTGCAGCGCTTTCCTTATTGTGCTTGTATGGTTTGGTAGAGAAAGAATAATCCCTTTTATACATTTGTTTGAGCCCCACAATGGGGCCCGATTACAACAGAATAACATTAGTATATAAATAAGAAACCCCTTTCCTTGCTCAGTACTTCGTAAAATCGCTTCGAAAAGGGGTTTCTTATTTATATTAACATTATCTATAGAGGCGTCCCATTGTTGGGCTTTACAAACATATTTCATAATAGATCAGTTTTTTTATCAACAAACACTCTAAACCCCATAACGGAAAGCGCCTACTCGACTGATTGTAGGGAGTAAACTAAGCCGTAATGGAGCCCCGTTACAATAGAATAAATTTAGTATAAAAATAGCTGTATTTTTTCTATACTAGTAATATGCAGTTATATTCGGGCCCCATTATAAAATGTAAGCCCCTTGACCCATATTCACTAACTTCCATCCACCTCTTCCCCACTGCACTAGTTATATTTTCATTGGGACTTCTTCATAATGGGTGTATATAGAAAAGAACACAGCCCTCTCTGCAGCGATTTTACGAAGCGTAGCGCCGTACTGAGCCAAGAGAGGGCTGTGTTTTTTCTATACTAGTAATATGTAGTTGTAACGGGGCCCCAATGAAAATATAACGGAGCACTCTTTTACTCGAACATTGTCGATAGTAGTAGTTTCAATCGGTTTGCTTGGTTTACTGCACTTGATCCTGGATCGTAGTCGATAGCCGCAATTCGCACGTCCGGGTATGCAGCGGATAGTGTTTTCACCATGCCTTTACCTGTTACGTGGTTCGGCAAACAACCAAATGGTTGTAAGCATACGATTTGTTTAGCCCCTTTTTCGATGAGGTCAATCATATCGCCTGTGAGGAACCAGCCTTCACCGCATTGGTTACCAAGACCGATGAATTGGGCTGCTTCTTTAGCCACTTCTGTCATACGTTGTAGAGGATCAAAGTTTTTAGACGCCGCTACAGCTTTAGCGTATGGCAAGCGGTATAGTTCAAGGGCTTCACGAGCCAATGTACCAAAGAAGCCTGATAGCCATGTACCATCAAGGTGTTTCGCACGATAAGTGCTATCCATTGCACAGTACAAGAAGAAATCTAGCAAGCCAGATGTAACGACTTCGCCGCCTTCCTTTTCAATGAGTTCATTAATATGGTTGTTAGCACTTGGGTGGAATTTAACGTAAATTTCCCCTACGACGCCAACACGAGGTTTCTGTACATCCTTGTTGACTGGCAAGTTATCAAAGTCATGAATGATTTCTTTAATATACTTGTTGTATTGACGAAGGCTTGCAGATGTAATGTTTTCACGGAGCTTTTTAAGCCAGTAATCACATAATGCATCGGTAGAGCCAGGGTTCTTTTCGTATGGGCGTGTAGCCAATACGCATTGCATGATAGCGTCCCCGTATACTACGGCTTGAATCATGCGATGTAAGAAGCCTTTTGTCAATTTGAAGCCCGGTTGACGTTCCATATCGCTCGCATTGAGGGATAGGATTGGCACTTGTTTCATACCAGCATCAATCAATGCTTTACGTAAGTAACCGATGTAGTTTGTAGCACGACAACCACCACCAGTTTGAGAGATGATAACAGCAGTCTTCTCTACATCATATTTACCGGATAACAGTGCGGACATAAGCTGACCTACAACAATAATCGCAGGGTAACATGCATCATTATTGATATATTTCAAACCCACTTCAATATCATCACGCGTAGGCGCTGGCAACATTTCAAAGTCATATCCTTCATTTTTGAGAACTGGCTCTAAGAGACTAAAATGCAATGGTGACATTTGTGGTACCAAGATTTTATAAGTCTTACGCATTTCTTCTGTAAAGACAACTCGATTGTAATCGTAAGTGGGTAATTTCTCTACCACTACCTCTTCCGGCGCCTCAGGATTATGATGACGACGCAAACTACGTTCCATTACAGATTGCAAGGATCGCAAACGGATTGTCACGGCTCCAAGGTTTGTACCTTCATCGATTTTGAGCAAGGTATGGATTTTGTGGTTTACTGAAAGTATATCTTTTACCTGATCTGCTACGATAGAATCCAGTCCACAACCAAAGGAGTTAAGCTCTACAATTTGGAATCCTTCAGTTCTACTTACAAATTCAGCGGCACGATATAGGCGACTATGGTAGGACCATTGGTCTACAACGCGTAAATGCTTGATTTCATTGCCTAATGGGGCAACGCCATCTTCTGTAAGAACAGCCATACCAAGAGATGTAATAAGTTCAGGAATACCGTGGTTAATACCGGAGTCTAAATGATATGGACGGCCAGCCAATACGATTGTCGGAATTTGTTCTGCTACAAGGCGAGATACAGTTTTCTTCGTCGTTTCACGGTAGGAAGCTTTACAGTTTTCTTGTTCTTCCCAAGCAAGGTCTACAGCCTTAGTAATATCCTTCTTCTTTAAGTTTAAAAAATCCAATGCTTTCACAAGAGCCGGAACAAGGGATTTTTTATCAGCTAACGGCAAGAATGGTGCGTGGAACGGAGTATCGCCCAATACCTCTTGCATATTATTTTTGATAAGTTCTGGATAGGAAATAACCATTGGACAATGGTAATTATTGTCGCGGCTAAATTCCTTAGGGCCATGTTGAATACAAGGGTACCAAATAAAGTCTACCTGTGCATTCGCTAAATCTCGAATATGACCATGTACAGCTTTTGCAGGATAGCAAGCTGTATCGGATGGAATTGTATCGATAGCCTTATTGTATTGATCCTTAGTCGTATAATCTGAAAGGATTACTTCATAACCCAAACTATTGAAGAATGTGAACCAGAATGGGAAGTCCTCATACATGTTGAGAACGCGAGGGATACCTACACGCATTTTACCTTCAAACTCAGGAATATTTTTCTTCAAGTAGTAATCAAAGTAACGACGTAATTTTACGTCTACCAAGTTAGGAACTGGCTTACGCTTCTCTTGGATCATATCGCCAGCACCGCGGTCACAACGGTTGCCAGTTACGTACGTACGACCATCGGAGAAAGCGTTAATAGTAAGCATGCAATTATTTGGGCAAAGACCACAATTGCGCATTGTCGTAGATACTTGTAAAGAATTAAGGCCTTCACTATCTAGCAATGTGCTTTCACCCTTTTGTAACTCTTCCGCCGTTTCTGCTGCAAGAAGAGCCATACCGTATGCACCCATCAACCCAGATACATCAGGGCGAATCACCTCTACGCCCATCAATTTCTCAAAGGCACGCAAAACGGATTCGTTATAGAACGTACCACCTTGTACAACGATATGATCGCCTAATTCTTTAGGATCTTTCACCTTAAGAACCTTATAAAGGGCATTTTTAATTACAGAATAAGCAAGACCTGCTGCGATATCTTGTACCGTAGCACCTTCTTTTTGAGCCTGTTTAACCTTAGAGTTCATAAATACGGTACAACGAGAGCCTAAATCGATTGGCATAGGTGCCAATAATCCTTCTTTTGCGAATTGATCGATAGGAATTCGTAGCCCGGATGCAAATGTATCAATAAAAGAGCCGCAACCAGAGGAGCAAGCTTCGTTCAACACGATATCTTCGATATACCCATCACGAACCTTACAGCATTTCATATCTTGACCGCCAATATCCAGAATAAAGGATACATCAGGGCAGAAAAAGCGGGCCGCACGATAGTGAGCCATCGTTTCTACTTCACCGATATCGATGCCGAGAGCGCGTTTAAGAAAGGCCTCGCCGTAGCCGGTTACGCCAGAGTGTGCAATATAGGCACCTTTTGGCAATAATTCATATATTTTCTCAATGATTTCACGAGATTTTTCTAATGGTTTACCATGGTTAGGACCATAATGAGAGAATATAATTTCCTTATTGCTATTGATAAGAACTACCTTAAGTGTAGTAGAACCAGCATCAATACCAAGGTAGCAAGGACCTTGAGCATCCTCGATATTCGCCTTTGGCGTTACTGCCTTAGCGTGACGAGCGCGGAACTCTTCTAATTCTTGTTCATTTTTAAACAGCGGATCCACACGGTCTGTAGCTTCCATAGGAATACCGATAAGTGCACCGATTTCCTTTGTCAATTGACCAACCGTAATCTCACGGCACTCATCTTTCATCAATGCCGCCCCTAACGCGATGAATAATTCACCATTTTCAGGGATAATGCGATGCGCTTCATCTAGCTCTAAGGTATCGCAAAAGCATTGGCGTAATTCAGACAAAAATGTCAACGGACCGCCAAGGAACGCTACATTACCTTCGATTTTATGACCGCATGCAAGGCCAGCAATCGTTTGATTTACAATTGCTTGGAATACAGATTTTGCAATGTTTTCATGAGATGCGCCTTGGTTTAACAAAGCTTGTACGTCTGTTTTAGCAAATACGCCACAGCGTGCCGCAATTGGATAAATCGTATCAGCATTCATGGCTAATTGGTTAAGGCCAGATGCATCTGTCTGCAATAAAGTCGCCATTTGGTCAATAAAAGCGCCCGTACCACCAGCACAGGAGCCATTCATACGATGTTCTGCAGTTTGACCTAAATACGTAACCTTCGCATCTTCACCACCAAGTTCGATGATAACGTCTGTCTCTGGATAGAGGGCTTTCACAGCTCGCGTTTCAGCAATAACCTCTTGTACGAATGGGATGCGCACCTTTTCGGCCATAGCCATCCCACCAGAACCAGTAATACATACATGAACAAGAGCGTCTTCATGACCAACTTGAGCCTCTTGTAACAAGGTATATACTGTGTCCAATATGTTTGCATAATGGCGTATGTACTTTTTATACAAATAATTATCGTGTTCGTCCAATAATACAACTTTAACCGTTGTAGACCCCACGTCAATCCCCATGCGTAGCATGTGCTGCATAAATACCTCTCTTTTTAACAACCGTATAACCACCAAGTGATCATACTCGTTTTTGTGAAAGTAGCACATTCAATATACACAACATATATATGTGCTGAACATCTAAAGTAAGTAACTAAATTAGATGAGGATATAGCACTTTCACTAAAACATCTAAATTTTTAAATATCCTACTATTATTATACAACAAAAGCAGTTAAAATCTAAGTTTTTCTGTATTCCAAAGAGTTATAGAAAATATATCTAGATTTGAACTACAAAGTCATATTTTTATTAGGATGTAAAGAATATTATACCATTTTCCAATGAAAAATAACGTATCCTTTGTAACATAAAACTCTAATAAAATATATAGATTAAACTAGTAAATTTTACCCCACATGTAACATATAAAAAGACGCAACACCTAATAGGTATTGCGCCTTTTTCGTATCAATAAAGTTAATCTAAGGAGATGCTTTGTGAAATACACTATGTTATTAACGAATCAGTCGATTAGAACGCTGGGATGATAGCCCCTTTGTAATGTTCTTCAATGAACTTCTTAACTTCTGGAGATTGTAATGCTTTAGCTAATTTTTTGATAGCTGGTTTATTTTCATCACCAGGGTTTACGGAAAGAAGATTTGCATATGGAGAATCCGCTTTTTCTACGAATAAACCATCTTTTGTAGGATTAAGACCTGCTGGCAATGCATAGTTAGCATTGATTACAGCTGCGTCTAAGTCTTGAATGGAACGAGGGATTTGAGCTGCCTCTAACTCTGTAATTTGGATGTTTTTAGGGTTGCTAGTTACATCAAATGGTGTGTTAGTCAAACCAGTTGGGTCTTTCAATGTTACAAGACCTGCACTTTGTAACAATAGAAGTGCACGAGCACTGTTTGTTGGATCAGATGGAATCGCTACTTTTGCGCCATTTGGCAAGTCTTTTAAATCTTTAATTTTTTGAGAGTAAATAGCCAATGGTTCGATGTGAACTGGTGCAAAGCTTACGAAGTTTGTACCATGATCTTTATTGTAGTTATTTTGGTAAGGTACATTTGCAAAGAAGTTCGCATCTACTTCATGGCTAGATAGAGCCATATTTGGTTGAATGTAGTCCGTAAATTCAACGATTTGTAAGTCTACACCTTCCTTAGCCAAAATAGGTTTAACCTGTTCTAAGATTTCAGCATGAGGTACAGGATTTGCTGCTACCTTTAATACTTCTTTGGAGCCGCTAGAGCTCGCGTTATTTGTGGAAGAGCCACAACCACTAATTAATAAAGACGCACCCAATACGGCCGTCGCTGCTAATGCTAACCATTTTTTCATGTAATCCTCCTATCTACGATGAACACCTACATCTATTGACGAGGACTCACGCGTATACAACACACGTAGATATTGTAATAAATTTATAGTTTCTTATTCATGTATCTACATTTAATTATTTAATAATTTCGGTGTTGTAAGTATAGCAATTTAAATCCTACTTGCATAATAGATTTTATATATTAATCTTTATAACTAAAATCTATAGCAAGGATAAAATAATAACGTTTAACTATACCAAGTACATAAAAACGGTACTAAGATGATTTCCCGTACTACTAGGTAATATACCTAATAGTTAAAATCAAACTTAGTACCGTTATAAATGTCGCTCTATATAATAAACAATCTAATCAAAATCAAAAAGATCAAATTATAAAGTTGACGTTGTTTGCTCAATAGAAATAGTTACAGGTGCTGATAATTTAGCCTCTAGCCAAGCTTTTATTCGTTTCGAGTCTACATCAGATACACTAGACGTGGTATGGATAATCACTATATAACGACTCGCTTTAGCCTGTTCAAGATTATCTATCAAAGGCATGCCTTCCACTTTGCTTACAAACGGGAATAACGCCTTTGCTTCAGCTTCTGTCGTTTTCATAGTGTTTATAGTTTCACTTACTAGTTGATAAGTCGGCTGGTACAGATTACTCAAGTTTTTATATGTTTCAAGATTCTCCGAAGATTTATTCAAGTTTGTCTTATCCATAGTGGATTTTTTCTCATCTACGCTATTAACAAATCGGAGTGTATAAGGCTGTAAGTACTCATCCTTCTGTAACTTGCCATCCAACTGGGATTGTTCCTCTGCAGTCACAGGAGCTCCTATAACTACTATGTCTACTAGCTTATTTACTCGATCCAATGAATAATTAATCACTTGTCGACGTCCATCTTGATTAATATCGTTTTTAATAAACTGCTCTATATGATTTGACTCAGAATACTTAACGATCATATCATAGCCTCCATAAATACTTGGTATAGCCATAATAAGACCAATCACAAGAAATATTAGCTGATTACGACGAATAAGCTCTTCTGCTTGTTTATGGGATGGCAAACTATATACACCCTTTAAAACAATAAATGATGCAACAAAGATGAAAAATGCATTTATAAAGAATAGATAGGCAGCCCCAAAGAAATAGTTCCAATTTCCATTAGCAAGTCCATATCCTGCCGTACATAGTGGTGGCATAAGTGCAGTCGCAATCGCAACCCCTGGTATAACATTATCTAAAGTCTTACGCGTTTGCCCAATAATCCCGGCTAGCCCACCAAATATAGCAATAAATACATCAAAAATATTCGGTTCTGTGCGCGCTAACAGTTCAGATGTAGCCGTCTGAACGGGGGAAATATAAAAATACAAAGTAGATGCTAAAACAGCAATCGTAATCTGTAAGGACAATCTTAAAATAGCACTTTTTGCAACTGTAAAATTAAGCGTAGCGAAGCCAAAACCAGTTGCTAAAATAGGTCCCATCAACGGCGATATAAGCATAGCACCAATAATAACTGCCGTACTATTCATATTCAACCCAATAGAGGCAATAAACATGGAGAGAATCAGGATAACTAAAGCAGGTCCCTTAATCTTAGCCCCACCTATCAGTCTTTTAGCGATAGTTGCATCATCAGCTCGCTCAAAATGTATATCAAAGTATTTATTTATTTCCATTCGTCTTCCTTATAATTTCATCAAATCAGCAAAGGTGCCTACATGTACAAACATATGCTGTGTCGTTTTGAGCATTTGTACCATCAAGATGGCTCCTGTGCCTTCCCCCATCGACATTTGTGCTTGAATAGGAACCATGTCTTGAGTGATCCCCACCTCAGCTAAAGCAAGTTCCGTACCTTTTTCTTTAGACTGATGCGATGGCAATGCATAGTCCTTAACACGAGCGTTTATGTGCGTTGCACAAGCAGCTGCCACAGATGTTATAAAGCCGTCAATGACAAAAGGCTTTTCAAATTCTGCACAAGCTATCATCGCACCAAGAATAGCCGCAATATCAAAGCCCCCTACACGAGCTACGATTTTACAAACTCGGTCAGGCTCATGTTCAGAAACTATATTGTTCTTATGATGCTCTAAAACAGACCGAACAAAATCAATTTTACGCTTCATCAGCTCTGGTTTATCTGGCCAAGAACCAGGTCCTACGGTTTCCGTCGGATCAGCTCCAATTAATGCAGACAACACACAGGCGGAGGTCGTTGTGTTCCCCAGCCCCATTTCGCCAAAAGAAAAAAGATTTATCCCTTGTTCTACATAATGTTGAACCCGTTCATATCCAGCTTGAAAGGCACGATTAAACTCATCCTCGGTCATCGCAGGATGGTTCAAAATATTCTTTGTACCCTTCGCTACTTTGCGATTCACACCAATACCATCATCTGAGGCAATGCCTACATCGACGACCTCATAAGGAATATTATTGAAGTTGCAAAACTGTGTTGCAGCTGAACGACCAAGTAACATATTGCGAGACTGCTTTTGGGTCACCTCGTAGTTATAGCCTACATAGCCTTCCATGTTACAACCATTATCGGCAGAAAATATGATATGTTGTGGTCGGATTTCGCCATTAATCTCGCCCCATGCGGTGCAAATCTTACGGAAATACATTTCCCATAAACCAAGACCACCTGGAATGAGGCATTTCGCTTGAAGAAATTTATTTAATTGTTTCTCTATCGGTCTTACTGAGTTATCTTTCATTCTATTCTCTAGTCCGTACGTAATGTACCGACTAGCCTTCTATTAATTCGATATTATTCTATATGAAAGTATATCATAAATTATATGACTAGTAATGTACCTATTTTTAGCTTTTTGAAAGTCATGTGTAAAGGTTATATATATATCGTTGCTTTGAATACATTAAAAGCTTATATCGACAGCGATAATTCAGCTTTTAATATAAAGTTATATTCAAACAAAAAAGGTTATCCCTTACAGGATAACCTTTTATTTTAACTATATTTAGGATACATGATATATCTCTTGTTAATTTATGAAGCTACTCAATTTAAGCACCTTGGAATTGTGGCATATCATCACCACTGGAGTCGTCCAATTTACCTTGAAGGTCATGGTCAACCATGGCACATACAGATGCATCAGACCATACGTTTTCAGCGGTTTCAATCATGTCGATAATCGTATAGATTGGCAAGATGATACCGAGCAAGCCGATTGGTGCGCCGATGGAGCTCATCAAGGACAATGTCAAGAAATAGCAGCCCATTGGAACACCCGCATTACCAATAGCAGCGAGAACAGCAATAAATAACCAGGCTACCATTGTGCCAATCGTTAATTCCATGCCAGCATTTTGCATTACGAATAAGGATGTAACAAGAATGAAAGCAGCACAACCATTCATGTTAATTGTTGTACAAATTGGCAATACAAAACGAGCTACTGCAGGATGCGCTTTCAAATTATCCTCAGCAGATGCCAATGTAACAGGCAAAGTTGCTGCAGAAGATTTTGTGAACAACGCAACAGCTACGGCTGGAGACATTTTACGGAATACGTCTACAGGGTTTAAACCACGGAATAACAAGAACAATGGAATTACGATAAAGAATTGGATTAAATTACCGCCAATAACAACAGCCGTATATTTACCTAAGGCACCAACAATGACACCTGCTTCGATTTGCGCAGATAATTGACCGGCAAAGGCAAGGATGCCGATTGGCAATACATAAAGCAATGCTTTAATCAACGTAAACAATAACTCTTGTAAACCAAATAACACTTTCAACACCGCTTCACGATTTTCTGTGCGTGGCATGAAAGCAAAGGCTAAACCAACAGATGCGGAGATGAACATTACGGACAATACATTAGCTTGTAAGTAAGGTTGCAAAATATTGTTTGGAATAACGGATAAGAAATGATCGTAATAGGTAACGGTACCGAGTTTTTCTGGTACTTGAGATGCGCCAGCACCAATTACATCAAGTGGTAAGTTACCTGGAGCAATCCAGAGGTATAAGCCAAGACCAACAGCGGCTGCACAAATGGTAGTAAGTAATGTGTACACTACGGCATGACCAAAGATGCGACCTGTATCCTTTTTAGCACCTAGCATAGATAATGTAGTAATAACTGCTAAAGACACTGTTGGAATCGCAATGAATTGGAACAAGCGAGTAAAGACTGCTGCAATAAAATTAAAGAGCTCATTTAGAGCTGGAATGTGTTGCCATCCTAAGATAGCGCCTATGATGAGAGCCCCCATCCATAAAATGAACTGACGCAATTTTCCTTGTCCACGACTTTTCAAGGTAATCTCTTGCGCTAAGGCATCCACATTTTTATTTTTTTGATCTGCCATAATAACACCTCTCTACAAACTAAACTATATGAGACTATAAAAAGAAACCCCAGCCCTAAGGGCTGGGATTACACTTATATCCTAGTCTCTTGTTAAAACATATTATAAAGATATGTATTAAAGCTGTCAAACCAAAAAAATTTGATATATAGATTAATATATTCAATTAATGCGTCACTATAAAATCATAGAAGACAACACGAGTACGATCAGGGCTAAACAAAAAATAAATCACATACGAATCAATTCCACTCTCTCGGTGCATAACATAAACCGTATAGCCATAGGTAGGAACTTGTTCAAGTTGATAATATCCACCTGCTAATTGACGACCATATAGAAGCCACACAAATAAGTTCCACTTTGTATAATCCTCAATTAAAAGGTCATAAGTGCTTTGTATATCCCCTTTTGAAAAAATAGAGTCTGCCACAGACTTATATGCGCCCTCCTTAAATAACTCCGGTGTAATAACTACGCCAGGTGCTGAGGATTCGGCAACAGTTTTCTCAAATTCTTTTACAACTTCTGGGTTACCTTCAAAAACAATAGTGGTTGTGAAATCATAAAAACTTTCTATTGTTCCCCTTGAAGATATAGGATGCAATCCTTTCGGCACTATATCAGGATCCCTAAAGTGTTCTGGTAATACCGTTGCATTTACTGGCCAGCTTTGTTTCCATCGTGATACATCATTAACTTCACTGCCAAAAAGGATTTCATATATAAACATAGCCATTAGTAATAAAGATACTGCTACAAGTAATGTGCACCAAGCATATAAAATGTGTTTCTTCGGTAATGTTAAATGATAAAAGTAGTAATAAAACTGTATTCTTATTGATAATACTAAGATTACACCTACAATTACAAACCATAGTCCTGGTAATTGAACATGTTCATTTTCCCAAAGGAAAAAGGCAAAGAATACGATTGATAGAATAATATGTTTACCACAAGGAGGGCCTATTAGCATTTGTAAAAGTTTAATAAATCGATTCACAATATATAATCCTTACTTAGACTGATAAAACACAGCCCGTGTCCCATCATTACTAATCAAAAGTTCCACAAAATGAGGCCTTTTAGTATTCCCATCATCTACAAACACATATAATCTATGATTTCGGGTAGAATTATATGTATCCTTCACCACTGTTTTTGTTTCTTTTCGAGGTGCAAAGCGCAACCACTCTATAAAATTCCGTTGCGGCAAATTTAAAGATTCTTCTTCTATACTTTCTATAATGTTATAGCTATTTGGGTGAGATATAAAGCGCTTTTTCTCCCCAGTGTCTAAATCACGCAATACACCATCCGCATCAATTTGCGCTGTATAAGCTGCATTTTGCTTAGCTATCGCTTCATATTGTGCAATTACTTTTGGGTCCCCCTCCAATACCGTATATCTCTCTGGATATGCATTAGCCCAAGCTAAACTACTACGAAAAGCAGACGCATTATAAATACCTTCTGGAAGTTTTTCTGGCCGTTTTAACCCCTCCGGCAATTCTTCACTATTGGGCCATCCTTGATTCCAATCCTTTGTGCTATACTCAAAACCATCAGTTTGATCACGAGTCGTTTGAGTATCATATTTAAGCCAATCAGCTACGAGCCAAGATATACAAAGGGTTATGACAACAAACAAACCACAAGCCAATCGATTATAGGCTCTTTCAGATATAGTTCGTTTCTTAAAGCGACCATATTGCAGTAACACACTCAATACTATAGCTATACCAAAAACCATGTATGTAATAGGCGCTATATTAAACAGGGTTGCCACAACTGCAAACAACATACATAGCATAACCGTTAATAGGCCATAAAATCCTTGAAACAAAACTCTCTCCTATCATGACAATACTTAGAACATTTTCTTATACAACATTTCTATATCTTCCCGACTCACGTCGGCCACTGTATTAGCAATATTCCCTGTAGCTACGACGTATACGTTATCGACGAGCCAAGGGATGTCTTTTTTTGTAAAACCTAGTTCTGTAAAGTTTGTGGTAAGGTCTAACTCATGGACGATTAAACGCAGTGCTTCACCCAGTTCGGAGCCATCTCCATGGTTAAATATACGTGCCAATGTAGCAAATTTATCAGGGTTAGCACTCCATGTATATTCCACTGCAACAGGTTCAATAACGGCAAGGCCTACACCGTGGGTAATATCCTTAAGCCCACTAGCAGGATGTTCCATGCCATGAGCAAGTGTTACACCGGCGGTATTAATAACCATGCCTCCAATTGTGCTAGCCAATGTAACGGACTCCCAAGCTTTTGTAAGTTGAGTTTCGTTGAGAACAGCTGATTTGCCTTCAGCCATTGCTTTCACATGTTTATATAGAGGCACAAGATATTGTGCTAACAAAGTTACAGCATAATGAGCTAATGCATCGGTAAAAGGTTGTGCCGTTTTAGAAGTATACGCCTCGATATTATGACAGAGTGCATCAAATCCCACAGATGCCAATACATGGGGCGGCATTGTGCCCATCACTGCCGGATCTACGATGGATACTTTTGGTACGATGGCATTACATCGCAAGGATTTCTTGTCTCCTGTTTCGGGATTAGTAAGTACACCAAAGCCATTACCTTCGGAGCCGGTACCACAGGTTGTAGGAATTACAATAAGAGGCAACGCCTTATCACTGGTTTTACGATTAAAGATATAATCGTTAATGTCACCTTCGTTAACGGACATAAATGCAATGCCTTTTGCACAGTCCATAATAGAGCCGCCACCGATGGCAATAACCATATCACAGCTTTCAGATTTAGCTAAAGCAGCGCCGTCCAACGCAGTCGTCGTTAAGGGGTTCGCATCCACTTGATCAAACAATACATGTTCGATATGTGCCGCATCAAGTTTTGCTGTCACACGGTCATATAGTCCAGATTTTTTGGCACTTGTACGCCCTGTTACGATGAGCGCTTTATTGCCATAAGGCTTAACAAAATCAGCAACACTATCGACTTTATCCCAACCAAATTGGATATGTACTGGTAAAAAATAAGAGAACTCCATGTGAACGACCTCTTTTCTATAAATACTAGCTCTTAATGTTATTGTAATGTATATTCAGACGCATGTAAAACCTCATAGGACTTTCACCAGAAAACATGTATACTACATATAAGAGGGGTCATTTATTTTTATAGAGGGAGAGAATTTATGAAATCTGCAATTACACATTTATGGTCTTCGCTGCGAGACCTAGCAACGCAGTCACCTATATTACTAGCATTAATTGCCGTATTTTCATGTACACCGTTTTATCTAGAGCAAGATTGGTTTGCCGATATAGACCTTTGGTTCTATGGGCTGTATTTCTTCATCGTCATACTACAATCATATATAACACGAGATCGAAAGTACTCCATAGTATATACATTATTAAGCATAGGCATCAGCGTTGGTCTATATACGATTCATGAAACGTACCATCACATACGAGGCATCGAGCTAGCCACAGAAAACATATCATATCTATGGCTGTACTCTATGATTGCTCTATATTTTACATCGCCTGGAGAATACTACATTGGCGAAATCATCAATCGCCTGAAACGGATTGGTATTACTATTGTTACATCAACACTGTATAATGTCGTCATAATCATGACTCTATGGTTTTTCTTCATCATTCTGAACAAACCATTTACCTTTGATGATCTAATCTTTAAAGTATTAGCCGCTATTAATATATTTATCTGTATGTCCATGCTGTGCACTTACAAAGAGGAGCCTGATGGACCACCAGAACCAAATACATTCTATAATGTTGTTTTTGGAATCATACTACCAAAGGCTTCCATCATTACAGGTATTCTAGCTAATATCTACTTGGTATTGATTCTCTTAGGCCTCCGCGAAGATGCGCGGTTCCTTTATACATATTATCCGTATGTAGCCATTTTCTATCTATTTTACTTGGCTAGTTTCAGATCTAGTGAAAGCAGCAAGACACAAAGGATCCTATGTTTCTTATTTATTACAATTACAGTATTGTGCTTAATCCTGATTGGCAAGCGCGTAATAAATGAGCCTTTACTCTGGCTCAATACGATTTATGTGGCCGCATTCAATCTAATCTTCTTAGCACATAACGTATATTCCTTTGTAAAGCGTTTAACTCCGTCGGTCCATACAACGATTATGGCTCTCGCCCTAGGCGCAGTCCTTTTAATGCCATCCATTGGTTACACGTCCCATCGAGAGTTTACAAACTATACGAAAATTGATGGTCAATGGCACGTATACTTGCCTATTGTAGAAACATTTGATCCTGATTTTACAGACTATGGCAGAACGATTATACAGCGAGATCCATCAAAACCAGAAGCAACTGAAATATATAAGGAAAGAAATATTCAGTTTATCAGCTTTACGGCCGTTGAAGAACCACATGTTATTTCGCTTGTAGGATATAATAAATTCATTTCTAACATCGAATTAGAAGTACGTGAGCCTGCTGATAGTACAGCTGACATACCAACAGCATCATATGAATCTATCAACTTTAGATTCATCAATGAAGGGCTTGATTTAGAGGTATCTCTACCAAATGGCGTGACCGAGGTTCATCATATATATGAAAAATTCCTCACTATACCAAAAACGGCTTCAGATTCAGTCATTATAGAAGGCACGGGATACAAACTCTTAATCCACTCCTACTATGCATATCAAGACAGCGCACGAAGAATTATTTTTAGCGTATTATATAATTAATTATGAAAGCAGTGCCTCTAGGGGTACTGCTTTTATTTGTATATACATGATTAATGATTTAATGATATATTATCCAGATTTACAATTACATCAAAACAGTACTATCCATTTTCTATTCTAAAAAGAGATATATTATTCATAATTTTCATATATCACTTCTCTATATAGTAATTTAAGGCATCTTCAGCCATATCGACATTTTTTGTAAAACTATATTAAAAATTTTCCAAATGTCAATATTGAATATATAGATTTTTTTCGCTATAATCGTAACATAATGTATAAGCTAAATAAGAAAACTACCATATATAGTAGTTTTCTTATTTTTCTGATTAGACTCAACTTAAAGATATTTTATATAATTCATTCTAATCTTATATACGCTTATACAACAATATTAACAGTTTTATGACTTTTAACTCTTAAGGGGAACAGTAATGGAGATTATGATCAAGAAGCGGGATGGCCATTTTGAGCCGTTGTCCGTTGAAAAAACGAAACGAATGATAGCCTTCGCATGTTTGGGGTTAGATTCTTGTGATCCACTAGAATTGGAATTGGATGCGAAGTTACAATTCGTTGATGGCATGACTACTAAAGAAATTCAAAAAACTTTAGTCCAAACAGCTATCGAAAAAGTTATATCTAAAAAAGACGACGGCTTCGGCAACCAAGTTAATAAAATGAACCAAGATTGGCAGTTCGTAGCAGCCCGCCTATTCTTGTTCGATCTCTATAAAGAAGCCGCTATTACTCGTCGTTACAAAGCATTTGGCTACGGCAACTTCCCAAATCTTGTCAACATGCTTGTAGAAGAGAAAAAATATGCTAACTTCTTCGTTACAGAATACACAGCTGACGAATTGCAAGAATTAGGCGATTACATCAAACCTAAGCGCGACTATCTCTTCAACTATGAAGGTCTCAAATTATTGGCTGACCGTTACTTGGTAAAAGGCTTCAACAAAGAAATCTTTGAATTACCTCAAGAGCGTTTCATGGCTATCGCAATGCACTTGGCTCTTGTAGAAGGGGAAAACAAAGTAGAATACGCTAAGAAATTCTACGATTTGATGAGCCAATTAAAAATGACAACAGCTACACCTACTTTGGCAAATGCTGGCACACCATTCCACCAATTGTCCTCTTGCTTTATCTCTGGTGTAGACGACAATTTATGGTCTATCTACGACGTAAATAGCAAGTTCTCTCGCGTATCTAAACACGGTGGAGCTCTTGGTATCTACCTTGGTAAAGTTCGTGCATTGAACTCCGATATCCGCGGTTTTAAAAACTCTTCTGGCGGCGTTATTCCTTGGATCCGCTTGTACAATGATACAGCTGTTGCAGTAGACCAATTGGGTAAACGTAAAGGCGGTGCTACAGTAACGCTTGATATTTGGCACAAAGACTTCTATGAATTCGTAGAGCTTCGTACAAACAACGGTGATGACCGCCGCAAAGCGCACGATATCTTCCCTGCTATTTCCGTTCCGAACATCTTCATGGAACGTATGTTAGCTCGTGAAAACTTCACCCTCTTCGACCCTCATGAAATCTTAGCTGTAAAAGGCTACTCTTTAGAGGACTACTTCGATACAGATGACGAAAAAGAGTTTACTAAACGCTATATTGAATGTGAACAAGATCCTAATTTACACGGCATCGAGGTTCCAGCATTGGACATGATGAAAAAAATCATGCGCTCCGCGGTTGAAACTGGTACGCCATTTATCTTCTTCCGCGATACTGTAAACGCTGCAAATCCTAACAAACACGCAGGTATGATCTACGCATCCAACTTGTGTCACGAAATCGCACAAAACGTTGGCTTCACTAATCTTGCTGAAGAAATCATCAACGAAGACGGTACAATTACTACTAAAACAAACACAGGCGACATGGTTACATGTAACTTAAACTCCATTAGCCTTGGTCGCATTACAGATGAAGAGTTGGAAGAAAACATTGCCCTTCAAATTCGTATGTTAGACAATGTTATTTCCATCAACCAAGCACCAGTGCCAGAGTCTCGCATGACTTCTGACAAATACCGCGCTATCGGTCTTGGTACGTCTGGTTATCACCACTACCTCGTAAACCACGATATCCAATGGGAGTCCGATGAGCACATCGAAGTAGCGGACAAATTATTTGAAAACATCGCATTCTATGCGATTAAAGCTTCTATGGAGCTTGCTAAAGAAAAAGGCGCGTATCCTGCATTCAAAGGTTCTGAATGGGAGACTGGCGAATACTTCACACGTCGTGGCTACACATCTGATCGTTGGAAACAATTGGCTGCGGACATTGCCAAATACGGTATCCGCAATGGTTACTTGATGGCCGTAGCTCCTACAGGTTCTACATCCAACATCGCTAATACAACAGCTGGTATCGACCCTATCTTCAAAAAATTCTTCATCGAAGAAAAGAAAGGTTCTTTCACACCAAAAACAGCACCAGATTTGAACGACAAAACATTCTGGCTCTACAAAGAGGCGCATACAATCGACCAACAATGGTCCATCAAAGCTTGTGGCGTGCGTCAACGTCATATTGACCAAGCACAATCTTTCAACTTGTACATCACGCCTCAAATGAAAGCGAAAGAAATTCTTGACCTTTATGTAGAAGCCTACAAACAAGGGATTAAAACAATCTACTACATCCGCAATCAATCCCTTGAAATGGATGAATGCACAAGCTGTTCCTCCTAATATAGGATAGATACACGCTACATTCTATAATGCAATTTAAGCTATGGTAAAAGTTAAAGATATCATTGCCATAGTTTACGAAAAATATGCTCTATAACTAAAGAGCACTAAACTCGTGAAAGATACTTTCACGAACAATGTAAATCTAATGACGACCTATAGAAGTATAGGTCGCATCATTGTATAAAGGAGTCCTACTATGGATAAAAAACTGATTTTTAATGAAAAAGGTGACCGTGGCACTCAATCTATGATTGGCGGTAATACTACGAACCTTCGCGAGTGGAATCGTATCAAGTACGACTGGGCAAACCAAATGTACCGTACGATGCTCAACAACTTCTGGATTCCGGAAGAAATTTCCTTGAACGAAGACGTTAAACAATTCCCATATTTAACAGATTATGAACGTCGTGCCTTTGATAAAATTATTGCGTTCTTGAACTTCCTTGATTCTATTCAATCCGAAAACTTACCTAACTTGAGCCGCTATATCACAGCTTCTGAAGTCGCATCCCTTTTGAATATTCAAACATTCCAAGAGGAAATTCACGCTCAAAGTTATTCCTACATTTTGGATACTGTAACAAATCCGATTACGCGTGACAAAATCTATGATGAATGGCGTACCGATAAAACATTACTTGAACGTAATCGTTTCATCGCCGATGCATACCAACGTTTCAGCGACGATCCTAGCGAAGCCAATCTTATTCACACAATCATCGCTAACTATATCTTAGAAGGCATCTACTTCTACTCTGGTTTTAGCTTCTTCTACACATTGGCACGCCAAGGCAAGATGACAGCTACATCCACTATCTTCAAATATATCAATCGCGATGAAGTAACTCACCTTGTATTGTTCCAAAATATTATCCGCGAGTTACGCCGTGAACGCCCTGATTTGTTCACCCCAGAACTAGAAGCGAAAATCACGGATATGATTCGTCAAGGTACGGAAAATGAAATCGCTTGGGGTCAATACATCACTGACGATAAAATCCTCGGCCTTAACAACGTTCTTATCGAGCGCTACATCAAATACCTTGCAAACATCCGCTTAGAAGCGATTGGTTTACCTCATTTGTATCCTGAAATCAAGGATAATCCAATGGAATGGATTGAAAGCTTCTCCAACTTGAATAGTACAAAAACGGACTTCTTCGAAGCAAAAGTGACGAACTATACAAAAGCAGCGGCATTTGATTTTGACGATTTAGAGTAGAATGCCATCATACAATACAATATCTAGGGACTTACGTCCCAATAGAAAAGAGCTGATAGCTATAACGCTACCAGCTCTTTTTTCATGATTATTTAAAGTTTTATGTTACATAGAATTACTATTTCATCAACACTGAAATTCTTTATTTCAGCGTATATGTAGTAAAAAAAATATAGTCCCCAAACGCCACCCTCGTTTGCACAGTCGACACATGGTAATACATTGTAAATTGTATCAATACATTTGTGCGCAAATAGGCCTACACTGTAGTTTTTCATTCGCCCCATGAATGTATTCATAAAACGCTTGGTAAAAGCAAAAGTTTTTGTGTCCACCCTGTTTCAAACTACCAACTATATTAGCTTTCAATCAATTCAGTTGTCCAGTTAGCAGACTGTAATAGATTGTCTAATAAACGAACTTGTTTTGCGATGTGATCAGCTTCTTTTTGGATATCTCCAACATTGACGGTCGGTATTAACTTGATTTCAGACCCTCTCGCACGAAAATTGATACTACCTGCGCTAGACGCTAATGTTCGATAAGCACTTAGCCGCAACGCAGCACTGTCTTTTTCGGCAATAATTTCGGTAATAGAACGACCTTCTACAATAGTTTTACAATTTGTTATATTAATGTCTGCAATTAACTTTTGAAGTCTAGTTACACATTGATCTAATGTTTTCAAGAGCTCTTCAGGGTTTTCATTCGGTACCTCCCCTTCTTGCACTAAACTATTTTGAGTTAAACGAAGCTCTAAATCGCTTATTTTATAATTCAAATCAGACCGCTCTTGTAATGCTTCTGCTAGTTTCATGAATTTTCACCTCATAACCAAAAATAAATTAACTTACCTATTAACCATTACGTATCATATAGGAATCTATTTCATATAAGTATCCACTTATATTTATTATATAACGACTTATAAAACTTTTCGCATGAAAATATGTGGACAATCTTCATCAAGGTATTCATCCCCTTCTGCTTTATATCCAAGGGATTCGTAGAATGGTCTAGCCTGTACCTGTGCAGATAGACCGCAAGTTTTAAATCCTGCTTTACGAATAGTATTCTCTGCAGCAATCATTATGGTAGCCCCCAATCGTTGCCCACGAAATTCTCTACGAACCGCTAGACGTCCGATATACGCAGAGCCCACCTCTTTACCAGGAAAATATCTGCATGTACCGGCTGCCTTACCATCAATAGATAAGAGAACGAATTTTGCAGTCTCATCTATTTCATCGAACTCTTTTGAAAAGCCTTGTTCTTTCATAAACACATCGATACGAATTTGTTTTATTTCATCGGTGATATGATCTAATATTTGAATTATCATATGGTACCCTTTCTGCTTCTAAATACATTCGTAAAGATATCAAAACATATTACAAAAGACCTTTATAAACACCTCAAGAATATTTATAATCATTATATCAAAAGCCTCGTAGTTTTCACAAAAGAAATCATATCTGACTGAGTCCCATCACAACTATTTTCTAAAATTTACATGAAGTTCGCTTTTAAGTATTGCATAATTTTATCATTTGGGTTTATACTATACCCAACATTTTAGAAAGGAGCAACCAAAGATGACTAACCAAATTAGCCTCGCAACAAAACAATACTTTTATTGGTTCTTTATCCAACGTACGGGTAAGGAACTATTTGTAATGCGCTAATTAAGGATTTTTCAACATTAGTTGCTCACAGAATAGTTAAAGGGCTACCCGTATTAGCTTACGGGTAGCCCTTTTTTGTTTGCTATCCGTATGGTAAGCCCTACTATTCACTGTAGTTACAAGGAGGTATTATCATGATTATTACATTGAAACAAAACGCAGCAGCGGAAGAAGTATCCCGTTTACGCGGTGAATTAGAGGCTCAAGGATTCGTTATCCATCCAGTAGAAGGTACTCGATACAATATTCTAGGACTTATCGGTGATACTGCATCTCTTGATGCCCGTCAAATCGAGTCTCTAGATTTCGTAGATAAAGTAACTCGCATTCAAGAGCCATACAAAAAAGCAAACCGCAAATTCCATCCAGATGATTCTGTAATCAATGTTGGTGGTGTCCTCATCGGTGGTGGTCACTTCGCAGTAATTGCCGGTCCTTGCTCAGTGGAAACACCTGAACAAGTATTAGCCACTGCTAAAGCATGTAAAGAAGCTGGTGCTACCATCCTTCGTGGCGGCGCTTTCAAACCTCGTACATCCCCATACTCCTTCCAAGGCATGGGCCCAGAAGGCTTAGAGTTATTAGAGCTTGCTAAAAAAGAAACAGGTCTTCCTATCGTTTCCGAGGTTATGGATATCTCCCAATTACAATACTTCGATAATGTAGATATGCTTCAAATCGGTGCTCGTAATATGCAAAATTTCACGCTTTTAAAAGAAGTGGGCAAATTAAATAAACCAGTTCTTTTAAAACGTGGTTTATCTGCAACATACGAAGAATGGTTGATGGCTGCTGAGTACATCATGTCCGAAGGCAATGAACAAATCGTATTATGCGAACGCGGTATCCGCACATTCGAAACTAAGACTCGCAACACCTTAGATGTAACGGCAATTCCTATGATGCATGAATTATCTCACTTGCCAATTATCATGGACCCTAGCCACGCAGCAGGTATGAGCCGCATGGTTCGTCCGCTTTCACTTGCATCCGTAGGCGGCGGTGCAGACGGCCTTATGATCGAAGTTCACAATGATCCATCCAAAGCATTGTGTGACGGCCCTCAAGCATTACGTCCAGACCAATTCACTAGCCTTATGAAAGAAATTAACGCGTTACGCCAAGCATTGGTAGAATGCACTAAATAATCTTACATATCACACAAATAAGCTAGTATCCGTTATAATAGATACTAGCTTATTCTTTTAAGAAAGGAACCGTTATGACTCGCATTCACATTAACGCATCCACACCCTATGACGTTGTCATCGAGGAAGGCGCTTTACAACGCATCACCGATTATATTAAACCATTAAAACCAAATTGCCGTGTTATCATCGTCAGCGATAGCAACGTGGCACCTCACTATTTGGACTCTGTGAAAGCTAATATGGAACATGCGGGTTATGCTGTTTGTGATTATGTTTTCCCTGCTGGTGAAAGCTCCAAAAATGCTCATCAACTCATCGATTTAGTAGAATACATGGCAGCCCAATCATTGACTCGCAAAGACTTGCTCATCGCCCTTGGCGGCGGTGTTGTAGGCGATATGGCGGGCTTTGCGGCAGCGACCTATTTACGTGGTATCGACTATGTTCAGGTTCCTACATCTCTATTAGCCGCAGTAGACTCGTCTGTAGGTGGTAAAACAGCGGTCAATCTCGAAGCTGGGAAAAACCTATGGGGCGCTTTCAAACAACCTATCCTTGTTCTCTGTGATCCAGCTACACTCAATTCATTGCCTAAAATGGAATGGATTAATGGGTGCGGTGAAATTATCAAATACGGCTTCCTCGACGTACCGGGTTTGCTCACTCAACTCGAGAACAGACCATTAATTAAACATCGCAATAGTGTAAGTGGCGTTATTGCCCGTTGCGTACAAGCAAAAGCGGATATCGTGGAACAAGACGAACGCGAGTCTGGCATACGTGCCCTCCTAAACCTTGGTCATACCTTTGGTCACGGTATTGAAAAAGCGAGCCACTTTGAAGTGCATCATGGCTATGCCGTTGCCATTGGCATGGTCCTCATGGCACAAGGTGCTGTCAAACATGGAGAATTAGATACGGAGGCCTTAGAGAAATTAAAGGCCCTCATCAAAGCACACGATTTGCCAACCACAACAACGATAAGCAAAGAAGAGATTCTAGCTGCCGCTAAGCACGACAAAAAAAGCGAAGGAGCAACCATTAAAATCGTAGTACCTACTAGCTATGGTCACAGCGAACTCAAGGTAGTAACGCACGAGGAACTTGCTACCTATCTTGATTAGTATAATCGGTATATTCCCTATCGAGTCTAAGGCTGCTATCCGCTTATAGTCTTATAGATTGTTATTTCTAAAATAAGGTTTACCTGAGATATAAAGGAGATTTATATGCATTCCGTAACGAACGCTGTTCCTTCAGGGACTATCGCGTCCATCCCAGCAAAAGCTCATGCGCACCGCGCGTTGATTTGCGCCGCTCTTGCTAGCTCGCCTTCTACGATATTGCTGAGCCGCACCTCTAAAGACATCGATGCTACTATGGACTCCTTACGAGGCTTAGGCGCACACGTTGTGTATGAAAATAAAGTTGTCACTGTTACACCTAATCCTGCGCCCCATAAAGGCAATGTGGTTCCCCATGAATCGGGTACTACATTGCGCCTCTTGTTACCAGTGGCAGCCTCCATTTGTAATGAGGTAGATGTGGATGCGAAAGGTCGTTTACCAGATCGTCCTTTAGAGCCCATGCTCGGTGAAATGAAAGCTCACGGCGTAACATTCTCCCAAGATAAACCACCATTCACCATGACAGGTCGTCTCCAAGGTGGAGAGTTCGGTATGGTTGGCGATGTGAGTAGCCAATTTTTCTCTGGATTATTATTAGCAGCTCCACAATGTGGAGGTGCTACAATTACATCTACTACGCCACTTCAATCTAGCGACTATGTAACATTGACGACTACGACGATGGCAGACTTCGGCGTAACAGTCGACCATATACCTGCCTCTGATACAGTCCAAGAATCCTTTACGGTAGCTGCTAATGCTACTTTTAAAGGACAGAACGATTACCAAATCGAAGGAGATTGGTCCAATACAGCGATTTGGATGGTGGCCGCCGCTATGACAGGCAAACCTATTACCATTACGGGTATGAACAAGAATTCTGTACAAGCTGACCGCCGCATCATGCAAGTTATGATTGATGCCGGTTGTGATGTGGTATGGAATGGAATGAACGTAACCATTACAGGCCGTGCAGTAAAACCAATCCATGCCGACCTCGAGCAAATGCCCGATATGTTGCCAGTTATGGCCGCCCTCGCTTGCTCTATCCAAGGTGAAAGCTCCTTTGTTAAGGGCGCGCGCCTACGCTTGAAAGAATCCGATCGCCTCGAAGCCGTTGCTAATCTCGTCAGAGATTTAGGAGGCACGGTTCGCGAAGATGGTGATGACCTATATATCATCGGTAGTGGTATACTAAAAGGAGGACAAGGTGATTGTGTTAACGACCATCGCCTTGTTATGGCAGGTACATTGATGGCCCTCATCAGTGAAAATCCTGTGATATTAAAAGATAGCCAAGCTATCACAAAATCCTATCCTGACTTCTTTGAGGACTGGAACATACTAGGTGGCAATGCACAACCAATATAGCTACCTAATCATAGCTAATGCGTTTCAATAGATAACAATACTAGTCATACATACTATAAGTAGGAGTAAATATAATGGCATCTAATTTCGGTAAAACCATACAAGTATCTACCTTTGGTGCGTCTCATGGGTACGCCATCGGTGGTATCGTGGAAGGCCTCCCTTGTGGACATACCATCGACATCGACGAGCTACAAGCCTTCTTAAAGCGCCGTGCGCCAGGTCAAAACCAATTACAAACGCAACGTAAAGAAGCCGATATACCTGAATTCTTATCAGGTATGGTAGATGGCATGCTCAGTGGATCTCCATTAGCATTTATGATTCGCAATACATCGCAGCACTCCGGTGATTACAATAACTTACGCGACATTCCTCGCCCATCTCATGCGGATTTTACGGCTCGCATGCGCTATGGTGACAAGGTAGATATGCGCGGTGGCGGCCACTTCTCGGCACGTCTTACAGCACCTCTTTGCGTAGCTGGTGGCATTGCACTACAGTTATTGCGTGAAAAAGGTATCGAAATTCACGGCCATTTAAAACAAGTTGGTACAATCCAAGATACTCCTATCGATATGGTTCATCCAGATATGAAAGCACTTGCCAAAATAGCTACCGAAACTATCGCTATGGTCGATGCAGACAAGCGTCCTGAAGTAGAAAACTTAGTCATGAAACTAAAAAAAGACGGCGACTCTACCGGTGGTATCGTTGAGGTTGTGGCTACAGGTCTACCAATCGGACTTGGCAATCCAAACTTTGACGGCATTGAAAACCGATTAGCTCGCGTGATCTTTGGCGTACCTGCCATCAAAGGCGTGTCCTTTGGCGGTGGCTTCGACATGTGCTCTCGTCTTGGATCAGAAGTGAACGATGCTTTCACCATGGACGGCGATATAATCACAACAACTACCAATAATAGCGGTGGTATTCAAGGCGGTATCACCAACGGCTTGCCTCTCGTTATGCAAGTAGGTATAAAGCCTACTCCATCCATTTATAAGGAACAACATTCTGTGTCTCTTTCACAAAAAGAGGACACATTACTCATCATTAAAGGTCGTCACGACCCATGTGTAGCGCTTCGTGCCATACCTGTTATCGAAGCCGTTACAGCTCTTGTCATTCTTGATTTCTTAGGAGATATTGACCATGAACTTAGATGAAGTACGCGTTAAGATTAACGATATAAACGACCAAATGCTCGCCCTCTTCAAAGAGCGCATGGAACTCTCTAAGGACGTAGCGGCTGCAAAAAAAGAAATGAATAAGGCTATTTACGATGCCAAACGAGAGCGCGACATCCTCGACAAGGTAACAAAAGATGCAGGTCCAGACCTCGATCTATATGCACGACGCTTTTTTGAAGCATTATTTAGCTTGAGTCGTACATACCAATCTGAGCAACTATTCCAAGACAATGAATTCACTTTAAAAATGAAAAAAGCCATTGAGCAATCCCCTACTTTGCCACCTCAACGGGGCAGTGTAGCTTGCGCCGGCGTATTCGGCAGCAATGCTCAAATGGCGTGTGATAAATTATTACCCCTCAGCCAAATCCATTATGTAACGGGTTTCCGTGCCGTATTCGATGCCGTAGAGTCAGGCGAATGTCAATTCGGTGTATTACCTATTGAAAATAGCTCCAATGGTTCTGTAAAAGAAGTATATGACCTCTTAGAAGAGCGCAAATGCTATATCGTTCGCGGCACGCGCCTTTGGATTTCTCATGACTTGCTCGTAAAAAAAGGAACAAAACTAGAAGACATTCACACCATAATTTCCCACCCTCAAGCGTTGGGCCAATGCAGTCACTTCCTAGATAAGTTAGAAGGTGTAGAATTACGCTCCTATGACAACACGGCTCGAGCTGCACAGCTCGTAGCGGCTAGTGATGACCCAGGGGTGGCAGCTATCGCAGCACCTCAATGTGCAGACCTATATAATTTGTCTCCATTATTGAGAAACATCCAAAATAGCGACAACAACTATACGCGCTTTATCTGTATTAGTAAGGACTTTCACGTATACCCAGGAGCTAATAAAATCTCAGTAGTAACGACAGCAAGCCATGCTCCAGGGGGCCTTGGTACATTGCTCACCAAATTTGCTAACATCGGTGTGAACCTTACAAAACTCGAATCCCGCCCTATCGTAGGACATAACTTTGAATTCTTGTTCTACCTCGATTTGGAAGCATCCTTAGCAGATCCAAAAGTACTCTCCGTGTTGGCAGAGCTCCACGCATCGCAAGATAAATTCCGCTTGCTCGGTAATTATCCTGAAAATTAATATTTTCCTCTATGGTAGTGCTTATTAATGACATATATAGTACAATGGATATAGTTTTAAAACTCCAATGGCTAATAGGTGACAGCCTATTAGCCATTTTGTGTATATTGACCTAGGAGGTCCTATGAAATTTGGTTTACTTGGCCGTACGTTGGGCCATAGCTTTTCCCCACGCATCCACAATGCTTTAGGAAATACTAATTATGAATTATTTGAACGAGAACCGAGCCAACTGCAAGAGTTCTTTGCAAATCCAGAATTACAAGGTATTAATATTACCTTTCCTTACAAGGTTAATGCCCTTGAGGCTTGCGATGTAGTTGACCCTCGCGCGGAACGCATTGGCTGTGTAAACACAATGATCCGTAAAGACGGCAAATGGCATGGTTACAATACAGACTACGATGGATTTGTATTCACCCTAAAACACGCTGGTATCGATGTATCTGGTAAGGAATGCATCATCCTTGGCGATGGCGCATCTTCTGCTACCGTTCACGTGGCTCTTGAAGATCTAGGTGCTAAGAGCATCACGCATCTATCCCGTAAAACAGCTCCGCTCTATACCGATGCACCTAATTACTACGAAACAACGCAGATTATCATTAACTGCACGCCTATCGGTATGTATCCACATAATCCGGCTAGCCTGATAGATATTATGCAATTCTCCAAATTAGAAGGCGTTGTGGATCTCATCTACAATCCTCGCCGTACAGTATTGCTGTTACAAGCAGAAATGCTGGATATTCCTCACTGTGATGGACTACCCTTCCTCGTGGCACAAGGCGTTGAGGCGGCTAATCATTTCCAAGGTGAAAGCTTTGGCACCAAGGAAATCGAGCAAATCTTGCGAGATATGCGCCGTGAAAAGGAAAATATCATCCTCATCGGCATGCCTGGAGTTGGTAAAACAACAGTAGGCAAAGCAATTGGCAAAGAGATGGGCCGTACTTGTATTGATGTCGATCAAGAGTTAGCAAAAGAAATCGGTGATATTTCCAAATATATTACGGAACAAGGGGAAGTAGCATTCCGCGAAAAAGAAGCGGAAATGATTGCTAAACTAGGGACGAAAACAGGTATTGTTATCTCCACCGGTGGTGGCTGCGTTACAGTACCAAAAAACTTTGCACATCTACGCCAAAATGGTCGTATTTACCAATTGACACAACCGGTGGAAAAACTATCTACTTCAGGTCGTGTCCTATCCGGTGGTGGCATAAAACGCTTACGTGAACTCGAAGAAAATCGCACTCCAATGTATGAAAGCTTTGCCCAATGCATCGTAGAGCATAATCACAATGCACCGGAAACAGTGGCGGCTATACTAGAAGACTTCGAAGCAAACTTATTGTAAGAGTTTATATAACGGTATTTATTAGATTGTTTCCTCTATATAAGTAAGGGCTTCTACATCTTTAGAAGTGAGAGCATTTACATCTGTATTCTTAGATAAAACTAAAACTCATATCATGACATCAATGATATAAACTGAAAAGCAGTAGCTATCCTAAAGATAACTACTGCTTTTTTATGTGTCCTATGTATTATATATATTTGTAAAAACCATCATTTGCAATTACAATGTAATTACAAGTACAGAATTATTTTTTACAAAATATGTTTTGTAGATATATTTTAAGGCTATAGCTTTATAAAAATATTATTGTAAAAATACTGTTTAGAAAGAAATATCTTTTATGTAAAGCGTTAAAATACATTAAACACTATATCTATAATCAATATGTATAACATTATCCATAAAATAGGAGATACTATGAAAACCGTAAACCTACAAGTCCGCATCAACGAAGATCTAAAACAAGAGGTATCCAGTATATTGAAAACACAAGGTCTATCCTATACCTCCATGCTAGATGCACTATTCCGCCAAATCATCAAAGAGCGTCGCATTCCGTTTGCCATTGCGTTACCAACGGTACCTATAGATGAAACACCTACACCAAGCACACTCAACAACGGCACCTATGAACAACCACAAACTACATTAAAAGCCTCAGAAACTATCAATAGATATGGAAACTACGGAAATGTAACCCCAAATGAAGGAGAAGTAGCTTTCGATACAATTGATAAAACAGGTGTTCTTAACATCCGCATTAACCCTAAAGTAAAAACACTTACTACAGCAATCCTAAAAGAAATGGGATTAACCATGTCACAAACAGTTACACTTGTATCTAAACAAATACAATTTAATAAGGATATTCCACCTACTATCCTCCGTCCAGAATGGATTGATGCTATTAATAATGATTTCTGGACTGAAGAAGATTTAACTACAAGAATACAATTAGGGCTAAATCAAGCAGAAAAAGGAATTGGTGAACCTGCGGAAAAAATTTTTAATGAACTCCTTGAAGATTTATAAATATGGAGAGCTGAAATGAAGTATACAGTAATTATGACGCCTACAGCTAAGTCTGATATAGTAAATCTCAAAAGTTCACTAGAACAACAGATTATAGATTCTTCATTTATCAGAAAAGAATTAAAGTTGATTTATCAAAAAATTTCTTCATTAGCTATCTTTCCTGAACGTTATCCTATTTTAAATAGTAATACCAATTACAGAAAATTATCATACAAAAAATATCTTATTCTATATAAAGTCATTAATAATAACATATATATTTTTTATATCCGCCCTTCAAAAATGAATATACTACAAGAAATACAAAACATATAAAAAAGTCGGCTTTCGCCGACTTTTTTAATGCACTTTTACCCGTTTATGTTGTTGTTCGTCAAATACACCATCTACGTCGATGGTATCTAGAATTCGTTTTAAAGCATGTACATCGATTTGACCTGGCGCCGATGCTTTACCAGCAGAGGCAAAGGTCATGGCATTTCCAAATAGAGCACCTGCAGTGCGTGTAACAGCACCTAGTTCTCCCATTGCCATCGTAATAATTGGATCCGAAGGATACAAAGCTTTCACTTCAGCAGTTGCTTCAAGTAGCGTCAATACATCACCAGTTGTGTGAGGCATAACGGCAATCTTTGGCACATCGGCCAAGAACTCTTTCATTTGAATAAGTCGATTTACAATGACTTCACGACTCGGTGTACCATGAAAATCATGGTTACTCATGATAATAGTGATTCCATGAACCTTAGCGAACTCTATCGTTTTAAGCATTCTATCTTGATCAAAAAACAGCTCAATATCGATAGCATCCACCAATCCTGTAGGAATCAAACGCTCTAGCATTGTAAAATAATCTTGTGTAGAAATCGTTCTTTCCCCACCTTCACCTTTTGTGCGCCATGTAAAGAGCAACCCACGACCTTTCAGTTGTGGCTTGATGAGCATTAATAATTCAATAATAGCGTCAATGGAGTGGGCCCGCTCGAAATAGTCAATGCGTAGCTCCACTACGTGACACGGTGTATTACATGCGACCGCGGTGGCATCTAGAATCTCTTTCATTGTTGTGCCCACAATAGGCACGCATATTTTTGTGCCCTTTTCGCCGAGTACAGTATGACCGATACGGACCATAATAACTCCTTTCTGTCCCACACGGTGAGACTAATGACTTACCTTAAACTAACTATATACCAATATTTTTGTAAAAGCAATCAATCGGCTCATATTGAATCGCTATTCACTAAAAACGTATGAAAGCCTGCTATTATGCACTAAAACAGTATTCTTAGATTAACGATTAACATCACTTTTTCTTATACCCTAGATTAAGACCGCTTACCAATAAACGGTCTGTACCTGAAAGCCTCGTATTATAAAAAAAGCATAAAAAAGTAAAAGCTCCTTACCAATATATATTAGTAAGGAGCTTGTTAGACTCTAATTCACACACTATATTTATCATGTTGAACAGATAGTTTCCGTGATTGGAATCCCATATAGAGTAATAGCAAACCTGTAATACTAAATACATAGGATATCCCAATATAGGTAGATACAATACTTGCAAACACTGGCCCTACCATGGAACCAAATTGTTGAGCCGTCGTCGTCATACCAAACATGCGACCTCTAAAGCCTGGATCTGTATTAAGTGTTACGGCTGCACTTAAAGATGGGTTGATACCTACAATACAAGAGCCAATTAACACTTGTAGTACACCAAACCACCAGATACCTACTGGTAAGCTTTGAAGTAAGAGAACAACACCACTACCAAGCATACAGTAGGAAATGGTTCTAAAGTACCCACGACGCTCACCGAGGCGCACCCACAGATTAGTCGTTAAGGAACCGGCTAAACCACCGATACTGAGGATAGTACCCGAGATGATGGCTGCCCCTTCCATAGTACCTTGCATATCACCTACATAAAGCGCCAAAATAGGCTGTAGCATCATGATGACACATTGCATAAAGAAGTAAATCCATAAAAGTCTTACTAATACAGGTTGTTTTTGAACCGACTTAAAATCTTCTCGCAAGGATGTAGCTGGTGCCGGCTGTTTGGACTGCTCCTTAGAAGTTGTATTTTCAACTTCTAGTTTTGGTTCTTTTACAAGAAACAATACCGCCAAGGTAGCAATGAATACGGCTATACCAGATATATAAAATACAGGGCGCATACCTACGACACTTTCAACGGCACCACCTAAAAATGGGCCGATAACATTGCCTAAAATCAGACCTGTTTGGAATATGCCGAGGGCACGGCCCACCTGTTTCTCATCCACACTGAGGGAGACCATTGTCATCGCCGCAGGATAGAAACCATTAGCGAACCCAACTAAGGCACGCCCCATCAGCAATTGGTACTGATCCGTTACCATACCAATGAGGACATAACTAATGGCAATCGCAAAACCAGCTCGTAGAGCCATCCGCTTCTTGCCCTTGTTATCCGCAATTTTACCCCAAATTGGCGCCATAATGCCAGCGATAAGAAAGGTAATGCCAAAGACGAGACCTGACCAAAGTGCCACATCATCCTTAGGAACACCGAGTTCCAACAGATATATAGGCAGAAACGGAATTATCATTGTGTAACATATGGCTAGCACAGTCATACTAGCCGTAATAATCCATACGTTTCGCATGCCACCTCGAGCATCATATTCAGTTGAACTCATATTTACCTCCCTTCCGCGTATAATTGTAAAGAAAACTAATAGAAACTAATATACATACCAATATATTAAATTATATTTCCATTTGAATTTCTATCGATCTAACTAATCTAAGATCTAATCACATATATAAAGAAGAGCCGCATACGAAACGCGACTCTTTCCATAAAAAATACCTAAAATATAGGTATACAATGTAGTAATCCTCAAAGATTATTCAAACTAAAGTTTTCGGACTATCAATTATTCCGTAGGAAATTTATGATCCATTACATCTTGCAAGGAAACATGTTCCATAACATGTCGGAACTCATCTTGTAAATACTGCCACAATGGAGCTGTCAAGCAGTCATTAAACATAGGACACGGTTCTACATCATCTTCTAAACAAGACACGAGAGCAATGGAGTCCTCTGCGGCATATAAAATTTCATATACATTGTATTCAGATGGATCTTTCACCAAACGATATCCACCGTATTTGCCACGTCCACTTTTAACGAGGCCCGCGGAGGATAGACGAGATACAATCCCCTCTAAGTATTTATCGGAAAATCCTTGGCGTTCTGCGATCTCACGAATCGGTACATTTTTTTCTACCCCATGTTCTGCAATATCCGCCAATATCCGTAAGGCATAACGCCCCTTTGTAGATATTTTCATAAGTTAACCTCTATATCATTCATAATATATTAATAGTATATCACAAATTCATACAAAAAATGGTGGGAAATATGATACACTATACATATATCGAAATATCTTTATTTAGGTATGATTTTAATTTCATATAGGGAGGATTTTATCTAATGTTAGATAAATTATTTCAACTCAGTGAACGTGGTACAACCGTTAAAACAGAAATTTTAGCAGGTATCACTACGTTTATCACGATGGCGTACATCCTATTCTTGGCGCCAAACATTCTTAGTCTTGCAGGTATGGATAAGGATGCGGTCCTCATTGCCACAGCCTTAGGTGGAGGTCTTGTGACGATTGCTATGGGTTTATTCGTAAACTACCCAATTGCTCTCGCTCCAGGAGTTGGCCTCTTGGCATTTTACTCCTTTACTGTAGTTCTCGGTATGGGCGTATCTTGGCAAACAGCATTAGGTGCGGTATTCATTTCAGGTCTCGTATTCCTCGTATTAACACTTACGTCGGTGCGACAAATGATTGTTGAAGGCATCCCTACCTCCATGAAAATTGCCATTACCGTTGGTATCGGTCTCTTCATTTCTATCATCGGTTTGAAGTTATCCGGCTTGATGGCCATCTCCATTAGTTTGTCTCCAAACTCCTTAGGTCAGGTTGTACAGACACATGGTAATTTAGTCCCTCCAGCATCTGAGGCACTCTTAACGCTTGGTAATTTGCACAGTGGTGAAACATTGTTAGCACTATTCAGCCTCATCTTTACAGCTTTATTGATGGCTCGCAAAATTCAAGGTTCCCTCTTGATTGGCGTTTTAGTAACAACAATCATCTCCTATGCGACAGGCCTTTCCACAATGCCTGAGAACTTCACTGTATTGGCTATTCCTGATTTCTCCAAAGCAGCATTCCTGCAATTAGATATTCCTGGTGCTCTTCACATGGGCTTAATTACGATTATCTTCTCCTTCACATTTGTAGAATTATTCGACTCTATGGGCACTTTGATTGGTACCGCTACAGAGGCGAAAATCGCAGATCCTAAATCTGGTAAATTCCCAGGTCTTGGGAAAGCCATGACCGTAGATGCTATCGGTGTTAGTGCCGGTGCATTGCTCGGTACTTCTACAATTACGGCTTTCGTTGAAAGTGCGGCAGGTGTAGGGGCTGGTGGCCGTACAGGTTTAACAGCTGTCACAACAGGCGTACTTTTCTTAATTTGCTTATTCTTGGCTCCATTGGTATCCTTGGTTCCAAATGCAGCCACATCTCCTGTTCTTATCATCGTAGGTGCCCTCATGTTAGGTGCCATTCGCAATATTGACTTTGATGATTGGACAGAAGGCTTCCCTGCATTTCTCGTTATCGTATTAATGCCATTCACATACAGCATCGCTAACGGTATCTCTGCAGGTCTTATTGCATACCCTCTACTCAAAATCATTGCGGGCCGTGCAAAGGAAGTTAACTGGATTATGTACGTATTAGCACTACTCGTTATCATCCGCTACGTATTCTTCTAATTAACGTATGCCCATAATGATGCTATTAGTGAAAGCTGCTTTATATTGATAGCTATAAAATCACTAACACGTAAGAGCAAAATATATGTAAATTACATCCACTAAAAGAACCTATCTCCAAAGATATGACTCTAATATCTAGGAGATAGGTTCTTTTTATTATGTACTCGTTTACTAAATCCTAACGTCGTATGGCATCACCGAATCGTGCTATAGAGTCTTATTAAGGTTTAGTATTAACGAATCGTTTTTACACCGATTAAGTCTGTACGACTTAAATCAATATTTTTTAATGGTACTACATGATCTTTATAAAACTCTGCTTCAGATACTTTTACAGGCACTTGGAAAAACAAGAAATATGCCATGTTATCTTTGCTCCACGCAATACTGCGTACTAAGCCCTTATCTACATTACCTGTATACTGCACATCACCGGTTGGCGTAGAGTCAATCCACTGTACGTCATGGTATTCCGTTGGAACATATTCTTTAGGCCATACCGTATCCATAGAGTAGCTCATGCGAAAGACCATCGTATGATTTACCCAACGCCCGCTGCGTTCTTGATATTCTTGACCTTCCTTCCAATATACAGTTTCTAATACATCATTATCATAAAAATGTGTAGCATAGTATGTATAGCCAAGAGGCAAGTAACTTGGTACAGATACGTTATAGGACAGCTTACGAGATGCATCAATTACACCGCTAGGTAAGCCGATGGATTTACTCGTAAGTATAGGCCACTCAGAATTCGTATGTGTACGCAGTGGCAAACCAATAGTTTCAAAATGAGGTCTATCTTGTTCACCATTTTGTTTAACACTTTGCGCATTACTTCGTTTAACATTTTGCTTATCATTTCGGTCACCACGTAATCGAGTATTATCAGCGGCTACGTTAGTAAGAGGCCCTACAGAGTCTACAATTTTGCTTACATAGTTTTGGTTTCTTGAGGAAGCAAAGTAGAGCATATGAACTTTATTATCTTTTTCCCAATAAGCAATTTGAACAGAATCGTTGCTAGAGCCTAAAGTATGTACAGGGATTCCATTAGGGGTAGTAAAGCTAACTGCATCATCAGCATTGTATTTTGTCTTTTCCAATATGGGCTTTACCACGGTATCGATAGCCCAACCCATACGATATACAATATCTGTATTAGAGAAGGTAAGTTTAGGCCCAAACATTCCATGAGCTCCAGTTTCTGTATATACGATTTCTAATACGTCATGGTCCCTTGACTTTACATCGCGTACTGCATAATCTTCAGGCATATAAGATGGAATTTGTAAATCATATCCAAAATAATTTGTACTTGCGTCAACATTAAGCTGTACTATATCACCATTATCAACTTGATCATACCACCGATAACGATTCATTAGCTCTTTATTCTTTTCCACTGTATCGATGGTAACAGTATTTCCATTTTCATCCACTAAAGGGGATAATGCACTAACTGATTGTACTCCAAAGCTACTTACCACAGCAGCTAGTATTCCCATGGCTAATAATGATTTTGTTGTTTTCAATCTCATAATTTCATCTCTCTCTAAATTTAGATATTTCATAAGTATATATTACCGAGTTAATCACTTATCTATTACATTTTTAACTCAGATCACTGACTTTCAAGAGTATTACGTACCCTTAATAAACCACGCTACTCTTTGCTTTCATAGGCACTACATGTTCCTGTTTTATTTCTTCAATAGTTTTAGGTTTAATCGGTGTTGTCGGATAGTTACCAACTAGTTCATAACGAGAGCTATCAATACTTTTCAACGGTACCACATGGTCCTTATAGAATTCCGCATCAGCCTCTTTCACCTGTTCTAAGAAGAATAGGGAATAAGCCATACCATCCTTCGCCCACGTGATACTACGAACCATATGCGTTTCAGGATTACCTGTATAATAAACCTCACCAGAATCACCTGGTTTAGACCATTCAAGATCGCCGTACTCAGATGGAACATATGGTGTGTCTCTCACAGTATCCAAGGAATATCCCATTCTATAGGCCATAATACTATCTATATATTTTTTCCCATCCCGATAGATAGTCACACCTTTTTTGTAATATACAACCTCTAATACATCATTTCGATCTTGACGCGCTGTATAGAGCTGATAACCATAAGGTATATAACTAGGTGCTTTGACCTCATACGGTAGTTGCTGTGCAGCCTCTTCTATTCCCTTCCAATTACGGGCTCCTTCTTGTGTTTTCATAGGCCACTCTAATAAGGTCTTTCTTGGCAATGCTTTAATTGCTGAATCAGGATGAACTCTAGGCATATCATTTGTAACGGTAGCTGAAACACCAATATTATCAGTAGATATAGAATTATTAACAACATCAGCTGAAACATACCCCGCAGACAATAATCCTACAGCCATAGCAGCTAAAGCGGACTTATATAGAAGCTTCTTCATGATCTCTCCTTTTATAAAGACTTGATATATACTTTACACATATAATGATATATTTTCTTATTTATATCAAAAACATGCCCCCGATTCTGTTGCCCTAGCTACTTCATAAAACTTTTATCTTTCCTATTGTGAAAGTATAGTTGAGCCAATAACTGCTTTAATGCTTACTAGTTATACATAATAAAGCATCCTACTAAACGCTATATTACAATAGAGTTCAATAGGATGTTTTGCCATTATTTATTTAATGGAGGCATAATAATATCTTGTTCAAGCTGTCTTCGTCTCTTTGCGGTATAGTCTACAACTTTAATTTGAACTACGCCCACAGAGTTTACCATGGCATCAGTAAAGGTAAATTCTCGACCAGTCTGATGCTTCATCAACACCTGTAATCCATGAGCTTTTTCATCAATATTCGCTAAATAAACAGCCTCTCCTCGTCCCATTACACTGGAATAAACTGAACTATATTTACAAGGAATATCTCCACCTGATACGAGGGCTTCATCATGGCCATCAATTTCGATAAATACATGGGGGTTCTCTTGAATCAAACTAAACTTCTTCCCCTCATGATGGCCATGTACATAGATGTAGAGTATATCATCTACAATTTCATAACCAAAATGTAAAGGTACTACATAAGGGTAATCACCATCCATCATGCCTAGGTGAATGATACGAGTGCCGTTTAAAATACCTTTAATTTCATCTATATTTGTAACCATACGATCTTGACGTCTCATAATAGCCTCCACAAGAATCGGAAAATTAATACACCTTACGCTTCATGTAATCTGCCAAGAAGATGTTTAAATTGAGCTTCATCACTCTTCAGCTTTCCGAAAAAGAGTTCATCAATTTGTTCAACTAATGGGACTGCCTTTTGTAATATTGCACTGCCCTCTTCATTTAAAAGAACCGCTTTCGCACGTGTATCTCTAGAGTGTTCTTTTCGCTCTACAAAACCACGTTTTTCCAATAAACTCAATATTTGAGATACCGTCATAACATCTATTCCTGAAAGTTTTGAAATCATAACTTGTGTAACTTCGTTATCATGTTGTGATAGATATGCAAGAGATGCTAAAACAACAAACTGAGGATGTGTTAAGTTCAACTCTTTTAATGCTTGTTTTATAGTAAAATGCCATTTATTGTACACCCTCATGAACAATAATCCTGTTGATTTTTCTGAATTGTCTTTATATTTTGATGTAAACAAACAGCAATCACCTTATCTTTCTAAACAATTTTTTAGAATAAATATAGATTGGGGAACATCAGAAAAAACTTGACTTAAAAATTCCAAATGTTGCTTATCTTCACTTTCTAAGCTTACGATATGCTTTACATTTACACTTCCGTCATGATTATCAATTATTTGATGTCCGAAAAGTATAGCACCAAATGGAGTTTCAGTCTTATCCCAAAACTCTTCAAAAGGTTTTACAAGAGTAAGCTGATATTCCATAGGTGGCATGCCTTCAAGTTCCATTGTACCACATGAACCGGTCTCAAATTTACCGTTTAATGTAATATTTTTTAGATCCTCTTCCCAGTCATACCATTTTTCAATATTCGCATAGTACGTCCACACAGCTTCTTTTTCTGCTTTTATTTTCAAACCAAAACTAAATTCCATTTTATATCCTCCTTTTATTGTAAGTGTACTTATTATAAATTATTTTATATTATTCGTCAACAAACTTCATAAATAAGAATATTCTTTGCTCTTATCAATATAAAGGTATACTCTCATCAGAAAATCATTACGTCTTTTGTCTACTGTAAAAATACATTTGACTTTTTAGAATAGATACTGTATTATAAAAAAATAGTTTTATAGATTCTATAGATTATGAAAGTTATGGTAATCCATGGCTTTTTATATTTATAGATAGTTTGTAGAAAAGAGGTCTTTATTATGTCTGATACTCATCAGTTAAAACGGGGTCTTAAGAACAGACATGTACAGTTGCTCGCTATCGGCGGTGCTATTGGTACAGGTTTATTCTTGGGCTCCGGCCGCGCCATTCACTTGGCGGGTCCATCCATTATATTCGCCTACCTAATAACAGGTGTTATTTGTTTCTTTATTATGAGAGCACTAGGCGAATTACTGTTATCTAACCTAAACCACCACTCTTTTATCGACTTTGTAGAAGATTACTTAGGGGATCGAGCAGCATTTATCACGGGATGGACATACTGGTTCTGCTGGCTTTCACTAGCCATGGCAGACTTAACGGCCGTAGGCCTCTACATGCAGTACTGGATACCGTGGCTACCCCAATGGATACCTGCCTTACTTGTTTTGATCGTCTTGTTGTTAATGAACTTGACAGCTGTAAAACATTTCGGCGAAATGGAATTCTGGTTTGCCTTGATTAAGGTAATCGCTATCATCTCTCTTATCATCATCGGTATCATCATGATTGTTACAGGTTTTACTACAGATGCTGGCGTCGCCGCCTTTAGTAATATGTGGAACTATGGAGGATGGTTCCCGAATGGAACGATGGGCTTTATTCTATCATTCCAAATGGTTGTATTTGCTTTCACAGGTATCGAACTCGTAGGGTTGACAGCTGGCGAAACGGAAAATCCAGAAAAGGTTATTCCAATGGCCATAAATAATATTCCATTGCGTATTATTTTATTCTATGTGGGCTCTTTAGCCATCATCATGAGTATTTACCCTTGGACTGCCGTTAACCCTGCTACCAGCCCATTTGTAGCGGTATTTACCGCCGTTGGTATTACAGCCGCTGCAGGTATCGTAAACTTCGTGGTTCTTACTTCTGCAGCATCCGCTACAAACTCCGGTATCTTCAGTACCGGTCGTATGATTTATGCCTTGGCAAAACGCGGTCACGCCCCGAGTTCGATGCGCCGCTTGACTCACAGCAGTGTGCCATACCAAGCAACGATTTTCTCGGCAGCCGTATTATTGATTACGGTTGTACTCAACTACGTAATGCCTGAAGCAGTATTCGTTATGATTACATCAATCTCCACGTTCTGCTTTATCTTTATTTGGGGCATGATGGTTATTTGCCATCTCAAATATCGCAAGAAAAATCCTGAAGTAGCGTCACAGTCTAAATTTAAAATGCCCCTATACCCTATAATGAATTACATCATCCTCGCTTTCTTCGTTTTTGTTCTAGCCATCCTAGCCTTAAATGAAGATACGCGAATTGCCCTCTTGTTCACACCAATTTGGTTTATTATTCTTTGGGCGTTCTACTCCATGCTTAACACAGACGATGAAGATGCCCTTGGGGAAGAACTCATCGAAATGGCTGGTGTAAAAGAAATTTACAAAAAACCTAAGAAAGACGATTCCGATGATTACGTAATCTAACAAAAAAGCTCGTGCATAGCACGAGCTTTTTTGTTACTTCATTGTCGGGAAGTTTTGTTGTTCATATTGTTGCTGATACTCTGTTAAATTACTTGTATCTTCATTGTAATTAAAGATAGTCTTAATGCGATAGCCTTCTTGAGTGATGATGATATCAATAGAGGATGGTACTTCTTGACCATTCTGTTGCAAGTGGTTAACTAATTCTTGCAAGGCCTCTGTTTGACGTAAAGAACCGGCCATATATTTACCCTTGGATAAACCTGTATTTCTAATGACTTGGCCATTGTATACTTGACCTCTATTATCTTTGTAATAAAAGCGTACAGCATCCTTATCTCCCGTAGGAACTGCTTTAATATAAATGATCTTCCAATTCTTTTTAATCATCACTTTTGTAGCTTCTGCTAAAATATTAGACAAACGTCGTGTTTCTTTATTTATTGATTTAGAAACACCATTAACCTGTTGAATTTCATCATTCATAGGCATATCAATAGATGCCACTACTGGATCTTGTTCTACCTTTTTTGCATCTGCAGGCTGAACCGCGAACACACCAACAACCGCCATTACAGCTAATGCGGTAAAAGCAATTTTTTTCATTCCATCTCTCCTTAGAGAATTTATCAAAACAAATTATAATATTAGTTACTAAAATCCGTATCCACAATAGCGAATTGTGTATAGTCAGGGTAACGTTTTTGCATTTCCGCCTTAATTTTTTCCAATGTGCCATGCGGATCTTCTTCGTCAAAGTCAAAGATAATATCGTAGTAAATAACCTTCTTTTCTTCTTGTACGTAGAAGGCATGTACTTGTACTACATGTGTATATAAACTAATAACTTGATCAAGAGCTTTTCTAATTTCAAGTACTTCTACACTTGGTTTGTTTTCAGCATATACACCAACGGTCATATTGATACCAAACTTTTTATAAAGATGAACCGCAATGCCCTTTGTTAATGGGTGAACTTCTGCCATTGTCATCGTATCTGGTACAGAAATATGAACGGAACCAATTGTTTCTCCTGGCCCATAACTATTTAATACCAAGTCATATACACCACCCACATTCGGATGCTGTGCGATAGCTTCTTTAATATTACGGATTAAATTATCATCTGCTCGAACACCGAGCAAATGGTTATACATTTCACGTAAAATATCATACGCTGCTTTTAAAATCAAAACAGAAATAACAGCGCCCACATAACCTTGAATATCAAAGTTAAAGAAAAATACTAAGCCTGCAGATACCAATGTAGCAAAGGTAATCACCGCATCAAAAAGGGCATCTATACCAGATGCTACGAGCGCATCGGATTTATATTTTTCTCCTTGTGCCTTGATGTAACGGCCCATCACTATTTTCACCACGATGGCAACAGCGATGATAACAAGGCCTGGAATATCGAAGGTAGATACCTCAGGATGAATAATTTTTTCCACAGATTCCTTAAGGGATCCAATGCCAGCACCGAGAATGATGAAAGCTATGGCCATGGTAGTCATATATTCTATACGACCATGACCAAATGGATGCTCCTTATCAGCCCCTTTGGCGGCTAATTTCGTACCCACAATAGTTAATACAGAGGACAATACATCTGTTAAGTTATTTACTGCATCAAGGATGATGGCGATGGAATTAGACGCAAGGCCCACAATCATTTTAAAAATAACGAGAACGACATTACCTATAATGCCTTTTATACTGGCAAGCGTAATCCCCCGATTACGTGCTGCACCATTATCTTGTAAAATCATACTACACCTCTTACATTCTGATTTATAGTTTGTAAATAGAACTATATCGATTTACTTATAATCCTATTATAACTTATTGATTATCATTTGTCATTATTTTTCTTGAAAAATATTTTTAAACTTATTGATTTTACTAAGTTATCAATAATTCTCATTTCTCAATTAGAAATTTTAATGTATTGGACTTCACAATGTATAGTACAAACCTATTATTAACAAACTAGTATTTTGTATTACGTAACGAGTTGACTAGATCAGATTATGCCATAACCGTAATACGCTCTCCTGTGCGCATGTGTGTAAATACTACCTTTTGAGCGCGCAATCGAAATGGCTGTCCCGTAGGTTGTGCACCGTATAATGTATCCCCTACAAGAGGATGCCCTATATGACTGAAAGCTACTCGAATTTGATGTGTTTTTCCCGTGTACAAACAAACTAAAACCTTAGTATATCCACATGTATTGGACTTATACACAGTTTTGTCCACATTTGAATTATTTTTATCCACATCTACTAATTCTATATCCACATTTTTTGATCCTATATCCACAGAATTTTCAGACTTATTCACAGAGTTATCCACAGGCTGGGAAGAATGTCTACATAGGACGGAAAAATCTGTACGAGTCGCTTTGCCCTTTGCATTTACTTCGTAATGAATACCATCAGCACTGCGTTCCATAGGGAATACTAAAGTATCCTCATCAGCTTCTACAATGCCTTCTACAGTAGCCATATACCACTTTTCAAAGGTATTATCATCCATTTGCTGTTGATAAAGACTTTGAGCTAACCCACTTTTTGCAATGACAATGCAGCCCGTCGTATCTCTATCTAGACGGTTCAAGAAACGTACCTTTCGCTTGATACCATGTTCTTTAAAATAGTGCGCCACCCCATTGGCAAGGGATACTTGGTCTTTAGAGTTTACCGTCACACCACTTGGCTTATCCACAATAAGAAGATCCTCGTCTTCGTATAAAACAGATAAGTCCATTTCGATTGGATCGTGATCTATTTTTTCCTTTGCCATAGCAATCCAGATCTCATCGTCTACGGAGATTACATCCTTTGGCGTAGCCTTATGCCCATTGATGTGGATTAATTTCTCTTCAAAGAGTTTAACTAAGGACTTTCGGGGATATTTAGTATCTAACACTTCACCAAGTGAAATATCACATGCTTTGCCAGTATGTTCTAGCTCACGAGTTAACATATCTTGATTGCTACTCGATATATCTCGACTGCTACTAGATCCGTCTTGACCATTACCAGCTAGCTTTTGTTTTGCACTTTTCTCGCTAAGCACAGCATCTATATCTACAGCGGTCACGGTCCACAGAATATCGTCAGGACGATGTGTTTTTCGCGCCATTAGTATCTCCTTTCTACGAGTTCAGGATCTCGTGGCATATAGTTGAGTAACGAGCTTGGTTGAACGGCTCGACCTCTCATATTCGTCTGTTCAAAGGTAATGGTCAATTCTTGTTTAGGTCGAGTGATGGCCACATAGAACAAGCGCTTTTCTTCGTCTTCACGACCTTCTGCAATAGCAAACGGACTTGGGAACGTACCTTCGTTGAGTCCTGCTAAGAATACGTAATCGAACTCACTGCCCTTTGCTTGGTGAATGGTAATGATAGGAATGCGGTCTTCGTTTCGCACCTGTTGTGCGGGCTCGCCCGCCGTGAGAGCTGCGAGTTGCAAAATTTGATTTAACCGCGCCAGTCCTGCAGGTCCTTCATAAGCCGCATCTAGTTTTTCCATGATACGATATAAATCACGTATATGCTCTACTTTAGCCGCTTCTCCATGAGATTTGTAGTATTCTAGAACCCTCATTTGGTTCATGATGTACGCCAATAATTTCGTTGGCATCTCCATATAAGCTTTTCTACGCAAGGTCGCCATTTGAGATGCGATATTGGTGAAAGCTGCCTTATATTTGTTAATAGCTACCATACGTCCCGTTGTAGTAGGCACGATATTTTCTTTCACCGCATAGATTAAAAGCTGTGCCGTGGCCAAGATATCATCCATCGCATTATGAGTCGGGACGTGATTTATAGGGAAGGTAGACGCCAGAAAACCCAATTTATGATTTGGCAAATTAGGATAAAAGCGACGATAAATATCAAGCGTATCATAGACAGCCTTAAACTCGGGATTACCTAAGTTATGGCGCGCCAATTCATTCGTAAAGATAGTTACATCATAGTTTACATTATGACCTACAATAATAGCATTCTTGGAGAATTCCTTAAAGGCTTGTAGCACTATAGCTGGCTCTTCGCCGTGCTCTTGTAAATACGCATCGGAGAAGCCGTGTACCTCTTCGGATTGACCAACAGGTACACCAGGATTGATAAAGCGTTCAAAGGTCTCTAAGACCTGTCCATTTTCATCGATGCGAATGGCCGCAATTTGAATGATGCGGTCTTGAGCCGTATCTGTGCCGGTGCTCTCCACGTCATAAACAACGACTTCGTGCTGCTCTAATCCACTGACAAGCTTTGCATAAGGCTCTGCCTCAAAGATAGGCATATCCATGAAGTCCGTCAATTTTAAACCGACTTCCCGTGTTTCAGGACTTTCAATCGCGGCGATACGCGCGTCACCAATACCAGCAACATATCTCTTGATAATTCGTTTCGCACTAACAGAATCATTAGGATTCATCAACAACTTGAAGTAGGCCATAACATCTTTAATTTCTTGACGTCTAAAGAATTTATACTCATCAATAATCATAAAGTGACGGCGCTCCTCTTCAGGACGCTCACCGTTAAGACGTTCAAAGGAGTCACTCAATCGTTGCGCCTTTTTATTGTCCCGCACGAGAACGCCGATATTAGCATCCTTTGGCAAGGCGCAGATAGCTTCGTAGATATATCGACCCTCAAGGTAGCTATTTTTACAACCTTTAATAAGAACTGGCTTACCCTTGCTTTCACTATTGGCACGAGGCAATTCAGTGTAAATAGACCCAACTAGGTCAGGGAACATATTTTGCAAGGTCTTGAAAGCCATCGTAAAGAGCGTCCAGTTAGAGCGATAGTTTTCATAAAAGATGATTTTCAAGGGTTTGAAATCCGCATCAAATTGCTTAAGCAAGCGGAACGGATCGGAGCCACGCCATTCGTAAATCGTTTGGAAATAGTCGCCACACAAGAGCACGTGATTATCTTCCCACAGCATTTCAAGAACCTTATACTCCAGTACGCCCGTATCTTGCATTTCATCTACAGAGATATAGCTGTAACGACTGCGCCAGCGCTCACGAACTACAGGGTCTTGGAATAGGCGATGAACACCGCAGATCAGATCCGTAAAATCTAGGCCATGCACGGAAGCTAGGCTTTCATCATAAGCGGCAATCCATTCGTGACCATGGTTCAAGAAATCATTGAGTTCACTATAGAGGACATTGCCAAAGCTGGAGAATTGCTGCTCAATGGCTTCACGTTGTTCCTTCTGCAAGCGTTCGATGGTCCGCTTGTAATCGCCTATGAGATCATCAGAATAAAATCCATATAAAGAACGATATTCTTTCACCATGGATATAATATTAGCAAAGGACATTTCTCGCAATTTACCAGGACGGTACGGTTCAGATAGTTCCTTGCAGTCTTCTTCGTCAAAGATGGTCACGTCCGTGTACAAGCTTTCGTTGCGCTTTCCCTCTTGTTGGAGAATGAAAAAGCAAAAGCTGTGGAATGTACTAACCTCCACAGCCTTTGCAGGACTGCCTACGAGCGATTGAATGCGGTCTTTCATCTCATTTGCGGCCTTGTTCGTAAAGGTCATGCACAAGATATTTTCCGCCTTCGCATAGCCGCCCTCGATGAGGTGAGCCACTCGATAAGCAAGTGTATTCGTTTTTCCCGTCCCAGCGGACGCTAACAAGAGGATATTCTGTTCCACTTCATCAATAACGCGTTGTTGTTCACGATTGATAAGCATAAAAACCTCCTGTTATAAAATGCCGTAATATATAGCAGCTAAAACCATAGGAATAGGACCTAAAATTGCTGTTAATGCCCAAATACCAACTCCAATATCCATTGGAATCTCCAGTATATGAACACATACCCAGTAGGTTAAAACCCCAGTTACAACATTCATAGCCACCCGTTTAATGGTGAAAAATGCTACCTTGAAAGCAATGTAGGCTACAGCAACGGAAATAACCGCCGATATAATCGGTGATGCTAATAAAGCTCCCATACTACTATCCTTTCATTTCTTGACGGTTCACTACGGCACCGCCTAGCGTTAATTCATCGGCATATTCAATATCGCCACCCACAGGAACACCGCGGGCAATGCGCGTTACCTTGATGCCACTTGGACTTAATAAGCGCGCCAAATACAGAGCTGTTGCTTCTCCTTCGACATCTGGGTCTGTAGCGAGGATGACCTCTTGTACAACACCATCGCGAAGGCGTGCAATCAATTCTTTTACGCGAATATCATCGGCACCGATGCCCTCCATAGGGGACAAGGCACCTTCCAATACATGATACAAGCCCTTATAATCACCACTGCGCTCGATAGCAATGACATCGCGAGATGTTTCAACAACCATAATCGTCGTTTGATCGCGATTTGGATTGCTACAAAATTCGCAAGGATCTTGAGCTGATAAGTTAAAGCAAATAGAACAGTGACGCGTAGCCCCCTTCGCTTCTACGATGGTTTCCACGAGACGATCTACCTCTTCCTTCGGCATTTCTACCAAATGGTAAGCCAAGCGTCTAGCCGACTTGGAGCCGATGCCAGGCAAGCGGCGCAGCTGTTCTACGAGCCGTTCCAAAGCATTTGTCATTTAGAATAAACCTGTTGGCAAGTTAAGACCACCAGTTACTTTGCCCATTTCTTGAGCCAAGAGGTCATCCACTTTTTTGCTAGCTTCGTTTACCGCAGCCATTACCAAGTCTTCTAACATTTCTACATCTTCAGGATCAACAGCTGAAGGATTCAATTTCAAAGATTCGATGATTTTTTCGCCGTTCATCACAACAGTTACGGCACCGCCACCTACGGAAGCTTCTACTGTACGAGTTTTTAACTCTTCTTGCATTTTCTTCATATCTGCTTGCATTTTTTGAACTTTTTTCATCATGCCAGACATATTGCCCATACCTTTACCAAACATCGTATTTCCTCCTTCTAGGACATCGTCCTATACTAACATTCTAAGTCCATATCATTAATACTATATGACATAGGTTTATAACATATGAGTCACCTAATAGCCCGAAAGCCAAAGGTTATTATATAACAATTACTTTTTTATCTATTCTTCGATGACCTCGACTATGATGTCATGGTCTTCAGATAGTTTTTCTAATGTTTCTGCCAATAAAGGATTGTTTCGTTCCTCTTCGGTCATATGCGCTGGATCCCATGCGTATTCACGAGCCACCGTAACGCTATCGATAGCCTCTATTTCAATAGGTGCTGGTGAAAGCATATCATTTCCATCACCTTGCTGTGGGGTTACCTCACGAGGTTCACCCCCATCAGACTTTGGGACAGCTTCCACCTCGATATGTGCACCGCTATCCATAGGGCGCTCTAACACTTCGCCATCCTCGCTGATAACAGTCACACTATCTAATGGATGGGCTGGCATATCATCTAAGGATGATACATAAGAACCCTCCATATCGTCTACAGGCACATCATCAAAGGAATGAACTGGAATATCATCCCCTTCAATAGAACCCGCTAGAGACTCAATAGGAATCTCACCATCTGGAACTTGAGTAGACGGAGTACCATCAAAGGATGTAATCGGCACATCATCACCGGATGCTGGCTCTGTTTCTACTCCAGTACCTAGTGCAGTTTTTAATGAAGCATCTGTTGTAGCTGTATTCGCACTACCACTAGTAGTAGCATTGGCAACAGCACCAGCGGTTTTCTTAGCTAAGAATTCCATAGCCGCAGCTTTAGCCGCGTCCACGGCTGCAGAATCAAACTTACTCTCTTGAGGATCATTGGTTAAATCCATTTGTGTCGGTTGCGCACCAGAGGTCGTCTTTACGTCAACCATCGGTTCTTGTGGCCGTTGGGGTGCTTTTACTTGGCGTTGTGTGGTGCTACCAGCAGCCTTTTTATAATCTTTATAAACTTGCGTGAGGGCATCCACGATTTCTACGTGCACCGCATAGCCCAGTGTATAGGTGAAAGCATCAGCCGCTTCAGCCAAGTTCACTTCATTGGTCATCACATTGAGATGCAATGTATTTTTAAAGGCCATGACCGCCTTGCTTTGGTCTACATATACAAGTTGACCTTGACCAATAACGGTAGAGGTCATATTGCGATTGCTATCCTTCAAGTATTTAATCACATTGGATTGTACATTGCGATACTCTTGAGCAGACAAGATTTGTTCACTAATGATGGCCTGTGTACTAACACCTTTTTTAGCACGACCTTTAGCTTGGTTTCTAGTAGTTTTTCGGGAAGCCGTGTCCCCATTATTCGCCGGTGGCGCCATGCCAACCCCGCCCATCGGTGGCGGAGCCATGCCCACGCCATTCATCGGAGGAGGTGTACTACCTGGTACTCCCATCAGTGGAGGTGTCATGCCTACCCCATTCATAGGAGGCGGTGTCATCCCCACACCACTTAATTGTGGCACTGTATCAATAGTAGTATTTTGAATGCTGCTCATTGGAGCATCCTGTGTAGTTACAGTAGTATCAACAGATACAAAACTATTCGTATAGCCACCTTGTGGTCCAGAAGAATTAACACCGTAAGCAGGTGCAGGTGCTACAGCTGGACCTCGTTGCTCTAATTGAGCCATGCGGTTCAATAATTCGTTTCGTTCAGATCGCTCGGCACTTTCTAGAGCATATACACGGTCTTCTAAGCTTTCATCAACAGAACCTAATTTAGCACAAAGCACAAGTAGGCCCATTTCAATGATGGTTCGCGGATTATCCACTTGTTTCGCATCATTCATGATGGATTGAGCACTGCGCACATATTGGTTAAGTTCATTAAAATCAACAGTATTGGCCTGAGCTAGGAACTCATCCTTAAAGGCATCGTATACCTTGAGCTCATCCGCATCGGGAGCCACCTTACCAACGAGCAAAGCACGCACATGTTGAATAAGGGCTTCCATAATTTGCGTCGCATCGCGACCTTCTGCCAATGCATCGTGAACGTAGGATAATACTTTAGGTCCATCGCCGTTACGCAAAGCATCTAGAAAGTGAATAATCCATTCTTTACTTACGAGACCAATTAACTCTTCCACCACTTGCGGTGTAATAGAACCCGTTGCCATACCTGCACATTGGTCTAGAATACTCAAGGCATCGCGCAAACCACCATCTGCATGAACAGCGATAAGCTGAGCCGCCGCAGAATCAAGGCCAAAGCCCTCTTTTTCTGCTACGTAAGATAAACGTTGTGCGATGTCATCAGAAGTAATACGTCTAAAGGTATAGCGCTGACAACGAGACACGATAGTAACAGGCAATTTTTCAATTTCTGTAGTAGCAAAAATAAACATCACATGAGCAGGCGGCTCTTCGATTGTTTTTAAAAGCGCGTTCCACGCCTCTGTGGTAAGCATATGGGCTTCGTCTATGATGAAAACCTTTTTACGCCCCTCAACAGGCATAAATTTGACGCTTTCACGGAGAGCACGCACCTCATCGATACCGCGATTGGATGCGGCGTCGATTTCAAGAACATCCATGGACTGTCCACTCAAAATCGATTTACAAGCACTACACTCGTTACAAGGGTGATCCGTTGGACCATGCTCGCAGTTGATAGCGCGCGCAAAAATCTTCGCCATACTCGTCTTACCAGTCCCCCGCGGACCGGCAAATAAATAGGCATGAGCTACCTTATCCTCGCGGATAGCGCGCATCAATGTATCAGACACCTGATGCTGACCAACTACATCGGTAAATGTCTGCGGTCGATACTTACGATATAGCGCAATATATGCCATTGGAACACCCCCTTTTCCGTTAATTACAATACTATATATTATACCATATTTAAGAGAATCTGACTTTTTTAATATAGTTCTCTCCACATTTCCAAATTGACCTGTTTATTTATAAACTTTGTAGATATTTACTAGTCAAAATTCCATCATATGGTTCACAATAAAACATCATATAGTACAGAATAAAGTATCATACATTCCTAAATTAGACATAAAAAAAGCGGCCTCACAGGCCGCCTTGCAATATTCGATCACGACAGCCCCCGGGTTCCCCGTGGCACATGAAGGTTACCGCTTAGTGCTGCTACCTCTCAGTCCTGACACGATTCACAGGCCCCCATTGCACAGGCCCGAGAACTGCCATGATCCAATATTGCAATACAGATATTATACATGAAAAAGCCTCTATAGTCAAAGCTATAGAGGCTTTTCACTGTATTCTTATATAACAAAAATTAACTAAGGAGAAATATATTATGCATATTTTTCTTTAAATGCAGCCAATTGCGCTTCTTCTAAGGACAAGCCTTGTTCTTTGAAACGTTCAATAGTAGCTTGCATTTCTTCGTATGCTACAGGTACAACTTTTGTAAATCTGTTTACAAAGTTATTCCAGTTTTCAAGGATGTGACGGCCTTTAGCGGAGTTAGTGTGCAATACATGTTGTTCTACCAGTTCTTTAATGCGTTTAAGGTCATCATTATTGGCAGGACGTAGTTCTACGAGACCTGTATTTACATAGCGTTCATCGCAATCGAGGATGTACGCATAGCCACCGGACATACCTGCTCCGAAGTTACGGCCGATTTTACCGAGTACGAGCACTTCGCCACCAGTCATGTATTCACAGCCATGGTCGCCGACGCCTTCCACAACGGCAGTGATGCCACTGTTACGAACGGCAAAACGTTCACCAGCTACACCATTGATATAAGATGTACCAGAGGTTGCACCGTAGAAGGCAACATTACCGATAAGGATGTTTTCGTCAGCCTCAAAGATAGATGCTTTAGGCGGATACACAGTAATTGTACCACCGGATAAACCTTTACCAAGGTAGTCGTTCGCATCGCCTTCTAGTTCTAAGGTCATACCTTTAGGGATGAAAGCACCAAAGGATTGGCCTGCAGAGCCTTCGAAATTCAACTTGATCGTATTGTCTGGCAAGCCGCTTTCACCATAACGACGAGTCACCTCAGAACCAACCAAGGTACCTACAACACGGTTGATATTAGTGATTGCCAATTTAGCGCGAATCGGTTTTTGGTCCTCAATAGCAGGACGGCACATACGCAAGAGCTTGGACATATCCAAGGTGCGTTCCAACTCGTGATTTTGGTCAACCATGTGCATATGACCTACAGCGGCATCGATGTACGGACGGAACAATATGCGTTTAAGATCAACGCGGGACAACTTGAAGTTATCGTCTTGAGATTTTTGACGCACAAGATCGATACGACCAACGAGTTCTGCTACGGAGCGAATACCTAGACGAGCCATGATTTCACGCAATTCACGAGCGATAAAGAGCATCAAGTTTTCTACATACTCAGGCTTACCTGTGAAGCGGGCACGCAATTTTTCGTCTTGTGTGGCTACGCCGTAAGGGCATGTGTTGAGATTACATACACGAGCCATTTTACAACCTACCGCTACCAGCGGCAATGTACCAAAGCCGAACAACTCTGCACCGAGCATAGCTGCTACAGCCACATCGAAACCGGTCATCAATTTAGAGTCTACTTCTAATTGAACACGGTCACGCAATCTATTGAGCATCAAGGTTTGATGGGTTTCAGACAAACCTAATTCCCAAGGCACACCAGCGTGTTTAACAGATGTACGACCTGCCGCACCAGTACCGCCATCGTATCCGGAAATCAAGATATTATCCGCTTTCGCTTTCGCAACACCGGCAGCAATCGTGCCAACGCCTGCTTCAGATGTCAATTTAACGGAAATACGCGCATCTTTGTTGACGCATTTTAAATCGTAAATTAACTCCGCCAAGTCTTCGATGGAGTAAATATCATGATGCGGTGGTGGAGATACAAGTTCAACACCAGGAGTGGAGTGACGAGCTTTCGCGATTTCAGGATATACCTTTTTGCCCGGTAATTGGCCACCTTCACCTGGCTTAGCGCCTTGAGCACATTTAATTTGCAATTCTTTTGCATTGATCAAATAATTCGCTGTTACCCCGAAACGACCAGATGCAATCTGTTTTACTTCGGAGTTCATGCTGTCGCCGTTTGGCAATGGTTTGAAACGAGCTACGTCTTCGCCACCTTCACCAGAGTTGGATGTAGAGCCTAAACGATTCATAGCGATAGCAATCGCTTCATGCGCTTCTTTACTGATGGCACCGTAACTCATAGCGCCCGCTTTAAAGCGTTTTACGATAGACTCTTCCGGCTCAACCTCTTCGATAGGAATACCACCGCCTACTGGATAGTTCAATTCCATCAAGGAACGTAATGTAACGTGGTAATCGTTGCGAATCGCTTTAGAGTATTCTTTATATTTAGCATAATCGCTGTTGATAAGGGATTCTTGTAACAAATCAATCGTCTTAGGATTGAACAAATGCTCTTCCCCATCTTTTACAGGACCATACCAACCGCCTGGTTCGAGTACAGTTTCATCGGATTTGAAAGCCCGTTCATAACGAGCCAAGGCTTCATGTGCTACACCGCCAAGGCCAATACCGCCGATACGCGTTGGCGTATTTACAAAGAACTTGTTAATGAAGTTAGTATTCAATCCCAAAGCTTCAAAGATTTGTGCACCGTGGTAGGATCGAACTGTGGAAATACCCATTTTGGACATAACTTTCATGATGCCACCCACAGCGGCCTTGATGTAGTTCTTTTCTGCTTCTTCTGGTGTAATATCACCAAGACGTTTACGAGCTTGCAAATCGCGAACTGTTTCAAGCGCCAAATATGGGTTAACAGCCGTTACGCCATAGCCAATTAATGTACAGAAGTGATGAACCTCACGTGGTTCACCAGATTCAAGAATGAGGCCGATTTCTGTACGCAACACTTTGTCGATCAAATGATTATGAACAGCTGCTACAGCTAATAATGCTGGAATTGGTGCATGATTTTCATCGACACCGCGGTCGGATAAAATCAACACATTTTGATCTGTACGAGCTGCTTCTTCTGCCTTTTCGCATAAATCATTTAGCGCATCTCGCAAGCCTTCAGCACCCTTAGTAGGATCGAAGAGAATTGGCAAGGTTACGGATTTCATGCGACGACAATCAAGAGCCTTAATGGATGCCAACTCTTGGTTCGTAAGGATTGGTGTGCGCATAGACAGCGCATAGGTTCCTGCTTTGTTAGGATCTGTTAGATTACCAGAGTTACCAAGCATAACCCGTGTAGATGTAACCATCTCCTCACGTATAGAGTCGATAGGAGGATTCGTTACTTGGGCAAACATTTGCTTGAAGTAGCTATATAGCAATTGTGGTTTATCGGACAAGATGGCTAAAGGCGCATCGGCACCCATGGCACCTACAGGGTCTTTACCATCTTTTGCCATAGGCACAATCATGCGCACAAGGTCTTCTTGAGTATAACCAAAGGCTTGTTGATTTTTGAATAAATCTTCAATTTTTGGAATGGAGCTTTCATCGGCCTGAGTAATTTCAGATAAGTGAATCACGTGTTCTTTTACCCATTCATCGTACGGTAATTCAGTAGCAACGCGATGTTTGATTTCTTCATCGGAAATGATACGTTGTTCATCTGTATCGATGAGAAGCATTTTACCTGGTTCCAAACGGCCTTTAGCACGGATGTTTTCGGCATTTTCGTTGACAACACCCACTTCAGAAGCCATGATAACGCGGTCATCTGTTGTCACATAGTAACGAGCGGGACGCAATCCATTACGGTCAAGCACACCGCCGATAACGGTACCATCGGTAAACCCCATAGCCGCAGGACCATCCCATGGTTCCATCATAAAGCTATTGAACTCATAGAAATCATGTTTTTCTTGGCTCATGAGATTATTACGTTCCCAAGGCTCAGGAATCATCATCATAATCGCATGAGGCAAGGAACGCCCTGTCATGTGCAAGAATTCCAATGTGTTATCAAACATAGCGGAGTCAGAACCGCTATCATCTACTACGGGGAATACCTTTTTGATATCTGGGAACAATGGAGATTCCGCTTTACCTTCACGAGCATTGATCCAGTTTACATTACCGCGAATTGTATTAATTTCACCATTATGAACTAAGAAACGGTTAGGATGTGCCCGAGCCCAGCTTGGAAATGTATTCGTACTGAAACGAGAGTGAACCATTGCCAACGCAGATGTAAAGTCAAGGTCGCTCAAATCAAGATAGAAGTCGCGCAATTGACCAGGTGTTAGCATACCTTTATATACGATTGTTTTAGAAGACAAAGATGCGATATAAAAATCACTAGATAATTCCTTGCTTAATGGAATGATACGTTTTTCCGCTAATTTACGGATGATATATAATTTGCGTTCAAATTCCTTATTGTTCGTTACATCTGGACCTTTACCGATGAGGATTTGAATCATCCAAGGGCGAATCGCCGCAGCCTCTTTACCAACCTTTGTACCATCTACCGGTACTTCACGCCAGCCGAGAACAACTTGCCCCTCTTCGCGTACGACCTCTTCGAGAATTCGCTTCTGCTCGTTACGGAGACTTTCATATTTATGGGCAAATACCATACCTACGCCATATTCGCCAGCTGCAGGCAATTGAATACCAAGCACTTCGCACTCACGCTTGAAGAACTCGTGCGGAATTTGTACCAAAATACCGGCACCATCACCCGTGTCTTTATCGGCACCGGCACCACCACGGTGTTCAAGGCGCTCCAAAATGCGCAAACCATCGTCGATAATATCATGAGATTTTTTCCCCTTAATATTAACAACGAAGCCCATACCACACGCATCCTTTTCAAATTGGCTGCTATACATGCCATTGGCTTCGAGTCTAGCTTGATCTAGACGTTGTTGCTCTATTGTGCTTTGCTTCATATCCATAACGTGCACTCCTTCATATCACTTGATCATTCCAAGCACTGCGGCATCGTTCCGTTCGGTCTTGGTAAAAGTATAACTAACAAACTATTTCTCTATAAAATTATCAATTTAACATTCTATAGAATTTCATGTCTATACACAGTATACTCCTGTCCACTGTGAATTGAAAATATAAAAAAAACATAGTCTATGCTTTTCATGCATAGACTATGAGTTTTTATCACTATTGTTTTTTGTATACAAGGATACAGGGATAATAAGCTTCTCATTCAATAAATACGATCGGTTTATTATTTAGAGTAGAAAAATCAACAGTTATTATTCTCGACCAAAATTATCCCCTACTTCACAGGTAACCGTAATAGCTTCGTCCTTACCATACGGCACGAAGGTTAGCTCCGATGCATGTAAGCATTGGCGTGTATAAGGCTTATTGCGCGTACCATACATGGCATCACCAACAATAGGATGTCCAATGTATTCCATGTGTACGCGAATTTGATGAGTTCTACCAGTCAATAACTTAAAACGTAACAGAGTATTGTCACCTTCATAACCGAGAACGGTATATTCCGTTTGAGCCGGCTGACCAAATTCATCGACAACGCGGCGATTATCAAATACTGGATCTACCCCGATAGGCACATCTACCATACCATCCGCATCAATACGCCCTTCTACAAGGCCTATATAAATGCGGTCGATACGACCTGCTTGTAGCTCATCCGTATAGTATTGTTGTGCTTCTTTTGTTTTACCAAAGAGAATGCACCCCGATGTATCTCGGTCGAGGCGGTGCACAGGTCGAACCTTATGAACTACGTTTTTCTTTGCATAATATCCTGCCGCATAGTTACTTAATGTACAAGACTTCGTTTGCCCTGCAGGATGAACGAGCATAAAGGGATCCTTATTTACAACTAACGTATGCGCATCTTCATAGAGAACTGTAATCGGTCCCTTTTCTACATCAACCCCATAATCCTTATCTTGTGGTAATTCTAAGGTTAACACATCCCCTTTTTTGAGTGCCCGTTGTGAATGAGCCACACGGCTATTAACTTTTACCCGTTTCTTGCGAAACATCATTTGAATATCCCGAGAGGATAAGGAAAATCGTTCTTTTACATATTTAGAGACCGTCAACTCTGTCGGTTCTTTCACCGTATACGTTTTCCAGCTCATATTACCACCATTCGTTAATATATGTTTTTTGTTCAGGATAGAGAATATCGAAATAGTCTAACCATTCTTCGCTTACTGAAAGTTTCCCTTCAAAAACAAGGTCTCGAACCGTAAGAGTGCCCATTAATAACTGGCTCAATGCACCGACCTCAACGGTAACATCTGCTTCGCCCTCTAATGTATCAGAAATCTTTTTAACGGATGGAGTTAATGCACCGCCATATTGCACTTCATAACGGCCTTCGTTCCAGCTGCAAAGTTTATCTTTTACTGCAAAGGTCATTGTGATAGGCATCATCAATGCCTCTGGAATTACAGGAATCGCTTCAAAAGCAGTTTTTACATCTACAATACGACTCATCATATACGGCATCGTAGCGTGACCAGTTCTACCATCAGGATAGAAGCGATAGTATGTATCATGAAGACCTTCATTCCAACGAATAGAAGTGCCTTGAGAACGGTGATTATAGAAGTAGTTCAATAATGCACGTTGTGCACGGCGTGTCGTGTAAACCAATTCAGAAACAGGAATTTCAGGCTGACCTAAACGATACACTGCATAGCCTTCAATGACGTTATCATCGTTGCGCACTACAGCAATGTTTACGCCTTCTGCAAAGAAGCTGCCTAATAATCGTTTCCACTCCTTTTCACCGCGCTCTGCGTAGCCGGAAAGACGAGCCGTATATGTTTTATATACTGGATCTAACAAATTCCATTGATCTACGCTATTTAGCAAGCCAAAGCTCAACGTTTTATCTGTCATAGGGCGCAAGTCTTCTAGCGACATGGTGTTCACCCATTGATGAGCATAAAGTTCCCAACCATATTGTTGATAGAATGCCGCCTTGGATGGCATCAAAATCGTCATAGCTTGGCCGCGTTTACGAAGCTCATCTAGTGCAGAGGTCAATAATGCACCGCCTACTCCACCACGGCGAGCCGCAGGATGCGTTGCAACGCCTACCATATAACTCGTAGGTAATACAGCACCGCGAACGTTAAGATTATATTGACGCAAATGAACGGTGCTCAACAATTGATCCTGTTCTAGTCCGACCATTGTATTCTCTGGTTCATAGCAATTTGTAAAATAATATTGGAAGAATGGATCTTCCTTTGGTTCAAAGCAGTACGCCCATAGATTCTCCACATGAGGCGTATCTTGAGCCGTCGCAATTCTAAATTCCATATTTATATCCTCGTTATATCATAAAAGCTACTATCTATCTGTCGCATCACAACATATAATATCTAAATGTATCGCCATACATCATATCATCATATCGCCATGATGATACGATAGTTAAATTCAAATAGGTAGGCTGATAATTCTATTATAACAAAATGAGCTATGAAGCACATCGGCTTCATAGCTCAGATTTTTATTTGCCGCCTGTCGCATTATCAGCTTCGTTAGCATATACTGCGTCATATTTTTCAGCAAAATGATCTGGGTTATAAGATTCTTTTGCTTGACGAAGGCCAGGCAAACCCATATCTTCTTCGCGGTTGATAAATTCTACTTCGCTAAATTCATGACGAATGAATTCATTGTTAATAGCTTGATACAAACCACGAATATCTGGATTTGCTTTTTCAATGTGAATCAAAGCAATTCTGTCATTGAGTAGCTCACCAATACTAAAGGCTTCAACACGGCCGAATAATTTAATGGCACCGCCCTTAAGACCCAAAACATCCCAGTTATCAAATAACAAATTGATGGCTACCAATTCATCTTCGATACCTTCTTCATGATGCGTTTCTACCCAAGATGCTGCCGTTTCACGACACAATGGGATGATATCTTCTGTAATTGGCACATATTCATAGTTAGAATATTGCATGCGGAATTGGTTTAAATGGTTTTTCTTTTGACGAAATTTCTTACCAGACAAGTTGATAAGATCTTCGGACTTGTAAATATATTCGTAGTTGTCTCGATCAGGTGTAAATGCATAGCGACCAGGACATAGGTCTTCCATGCGTTCTTTTACAGCTTTGCTAACACCTTTAAAACGGAACGGCAATTTATTTTCTACGAACCATTCTTTAGCACGCAACAAGCCATCAAGGAACTTTGCATCTTTACCAGCAAATGGAGGTAAAAGGAATGGCTCACGCTTGCCACCACCTTGGATGTACAATACGCCATTCTCTTCAGCCCAGCGAATACCGTACGGATCTTGCCACATAAACAATGTAGTAAAGCAATTATCGGATGCTTCATAATGATGTTGTTCAAAATATTTGTCGATTAATGGTTTATCTCTCAATTCAAAACGTTTAAATTCTAAAATAATAATCCCTCCTATCAGATTCCTCTTTTGAGGTTACTTTCACAATCTGTGAAAGTTTTGATTCCATCACATTTAAACATAATCCTAACAATCTAGTACTAAAATCTTAGGTCTCATAATTACAATTTTACAGATTCACCTAACACAAAGGTGCCATCCGTCGTAATAACCTTATCACCTTCGTTTAAGCCAGAAATAATGGCTACGTCATCGCCTTCAGTGATGCCTACCTCAACAACACGTACATCAACTGTATTATTCTCAGTCAATACATATACATATTTCCCATCTTGATTTTCCCGAACCGCCTTAGTTGGAACGGTCAGCATCTTGGCTTTCACATTAGATTCAATAATGAGTGTATAGAATTCACCAGCCTTGATTAGGCCTTTCTCATTGTTGAAAGTTGCTTTCACAAGAACACTTGGCACATTTTCAGGCTGAGTAATATCTACGTAAGTCAATTCACCTGGTAATTCTTGGTCCCCTACCTTGAGAAGTACCTTCATCCCCTTCTTGGCCTCAGATGTGCCTAATTTCATAGCCGCATCACGAGGAATGCTGAGGGATGCAACCATCGGCGTAGATTGCTGAATCATCATAAATGGACGGTCTGCAATCGCCATTTGACGGTCTTCGTTATAGATAGATGTTACAGTACCTGCTATAGGAGCCACGATTGTAGATGCCGCCATCTGAGCCGATACTTGTGCGATTTGTGCCTCAATGGCCGCCGTATTGATGCCTCCGCCACCACCGGTTGTAACTGTTGTAGTTTGTGGTTGAGATCGTTCCAAAATACGATCATATTCTTTTTGTGTAATTATGCCCGCTTCGCGCATACGTTGAGCCTGTTCCAGTTGAGCACTATCTATAGATGCTGCGGTCGTAGTCGTCACAGCTGAGGCATATGATTGTGATTGGGCTTGCGCTAATTGTCCTTGCAAGGATGCTAGCTGTTGTTGTAAAGCCGATGTATCTACAGTTGCCACAGTTTGACCTTGCTGTACTTGATCGCCTACTTTCACGGCATACACGACCTGCCCCGTCAAGGTCGGCGTTATCGTCGCCTTATTAAGGGCCGTTACATTGGCATCATTATGAATCTGCAACGGCATATCCTTGTACGTTACCTCTGAGACGGATACGGTTTTCGTACCACATCCCGCAATAGCGAGTGTCATAATCATGACACCAAGAATAGCAATCACAGAGTAGAAACGATTTATTTGCATTCTGTCACTTCCTATCATATTGATTTTTATCAATACCTTAGTATATCATAAAATCAGTTAGAATTGTATGAAAGCTAATTTCTCTAATTTATGGATATAACGGAGGTTCTCATGGAAGAACGGATGGACTTTAGGATTTTAAATAATGGTAGCTTCATTCCCTCCATCGGTTATGGTACCTATAAAACAGGTACCGAAGGAGAGACTGAACAAGCTGTTGCCAATGCACTTGGCGTAGGCTATCGTTTACTCGATACGGCCGCCTATTATGGCAATGAAGAAGCCGTGGCTAAAGGAATCAGAGCATCTGGTATCAAACGAACAGATATAATCATCACTACTAAAATTTGGCACACTGATGCGGGCTATGATAATACGATGCGTGCTGTTGAAAGCTCCTTAAAGAAATTAGATACCAACTATATTGACATCATGCTGGTACATCAACCACTGGGTGATTACTACGGCTCTTGGCGCGCCATGGAAGAATTATACGATCAAAATGTACTTCGTGGGTTAGGCCTATCTAACTTCTACGAGGATCGCCTCATTGACTTGCTGTACCACTGCAATGTAAAACCGGTGGTCAACCAAATCGAATGCCACCCGTTCAACCAACGTCAGGCCCTCTTACAATTGATGAGAAAGCATCAAGTTGTAGGTATGGCATGGTCTCCATTTACCCGTGACCGCCAACCAATTTTTGACCATCCAATCATCAAAAGCTTGGCGGAAAAATACGGTGTATCAAAACACCAAATCATCTTGCGTTGGCACATCCAACGAGGCATCATTCCATTGCCAAAGGCAAATAACGTGAGCCATATGGAAGCTAACTTTGATGTATTCGATTTCAAACTCACTAACATCGACATGGATGTTATGGAATTATTAGATCAACAAGACTTCTTAGAGGACCACCACACTGCACTAGGTCTTGAAAGATTATTACAACTTAAATAGAACATAAAAACAAAACCACTTATATCCTCCTTTAGGAATAGATATAAGTGGTTTATTTTAGTGCTCTTTATTTTATTGTAGTTTATGTTAGTATACTTTATTTTATTTAGGTATATTAAATACGGCTTGAACAAGTATCATGTATACTACAGTACCGGCTCCAATAGACATAAACATATTTCGTTTCCATACATGCATGCCAACGGTCACTAATAAAGCAATAAGTTCCGGTACTCCATATGGATAGGATAACACAATTGTATCTTTAAAGGTATACACAACAAGCATCCCCATAACCGCTGCAGGTAATGCCTTGCCTAAATACTGTACAAAATCTGGGGCATTCTTACCAGGTGGGAAAATAAGAAAAGCAGAGAAACGTGTAAGTATTGTGCCCGCTACAACAATGGCAACGGTAATGACTATTTCAAAACTAGTCAAGATGTACACCTCCCCACTTATACGCTATATAACATACTACGAGCATACACCCCATAGAAGCAAGCATAAATAAGGATTTTCCCGTTAATAGAAGCATTGCTAGTGCTACAACGGCTCCAACAGCACCTAAGCCTCGAATATTATTACTTTTAGCATTAAATAACATTTCAAGGAATATAACAATAAATAAGCCAGGTAATACAAAACCAATACCTCGCAAATCTACAGATGCTAATAAATCGCCGAACAATCCCCCTACAAGAGTACTCACCACCCAGAAGATATAATTAAGCCACGATACATGGAAGTAGAACCATTTTTCATCTACATCATCGGGTAACTTCGTAGATACATTAATTGCAAAGCTTTCATCACACATCCACGCAACTGTAGGAAACCATTTCCATCCCATATGCACATATCGCTGTAGTGCAGATAGACCATAGAAGAAATGGCGCCCATTGACAAACAAGGTCAACATAAAAGTATTCACTGGATCAAAGCCTGCCATTAACAGCCCAATAGTTACGAACTCCATGGAGCCTGCAAATATGGTACTAGCTAAAACAGGAGCGGTCCACCAAGGAAACCCTTGACTGGTAGCATACAAACCAAAGCCTACTCCAAGAAAAAGGAAACTAAGCCCCATAGGAATCATAATAGGAAGTGCAAAAGAAAATGCACTTCTATTTTTTATTTTATTTATAGGGAGCGCCTCCTTTCCATATCATACAAGTTTACACTGTTAATCCCCTTAATTATAAGGCACGCATTAAAATCTCGCGAGCTACTTCTGGTGTTACATCGCCTTTTTCACCAATTTGTGTCATACCATGATCTTCTAATTGTTTCACAATTTTATCAACTGCTTCAACGCCAAGGCCATAGTCTTTCAAATGCGTAGATACACCAAGGGACTCGAAGAATTCACGAGTTTTAGCAATAGCCTTATCTGCTTTTTCTTCTGTTGTACCTTCTGTGATATGCCATACGCGTGTCGCATATTGTGCCAATTTTTCGAGTTTATCTGCTTTTTTCACTTCCAATAATGCAGGCAATACGATGGCTAATGTTATACCGTGATCAAGATGGTACGCAGCGGTCAATTCATGTCCGATAAGATGTGTAGCCCAGTCTTGTGGCACGCCTGCACCAATCAAGCCGTTTAATGCCAAGGTAGAAGCCCACACGTGGTTAGCACGAATATCGTAATTTTCTGGATTTTCTACTGTTTCTTTGCCGATTTCAATCATAGTTTTCAAAATACCTTCGCTAAAACGATCTTGAATACGGCCTTCTACAGGATATGTTAAATATTGCTCTGTGGTATGCACAAAGGTATCAATAACGCCGTTCTTAACTTGTCTTTCAGGCAATGTGAAAGTCAATGTTGGATCCAGCATGGAGAACTTAGGGAATACTAAGCTGCTAAATACAGGGAATTTACCATCACCATAAGTAATAACTGCACCATTGTTCATTTCAGAACCCGTTGCAGGTAGTGTCATAACTGTGCCAAACGGTAATGGATTTGGCACCATTTCAACGGGCACCTCTGGTACGCCAGCCTTCATAACATCAATAACAGGCCCATCATATGTAGCGCCCATAACGATGAGTTTTGTAGCATCTACTACAGAACCGCCGCCTACAGCGAGAACGAAATCTACGCCATGTTCTTTAATGAAAGCTACCGCACGTTCACAAGTTTCAAGAGATGGGTTTGGCTCAATACCACCAAACTGCTCAACCTTGCGGTTACCAAGAGCTTTCACAATGCGATCAATAAGACCACTGTGCACAGCGGAGCCACCACCATAAGTAATGAGCACCTTTGCATCCTTTGGTACCAATGTATCTAATTCATCTAAACGGTCTTTACCAAATACGATATGTGTAGGGTTATAAAAATCAAAATTATACATACATCCTCCATTAATCCGACATATAGATATATGAATCCATATTAGAATTATACAAAAATATTTAAAATATAAATTTACTACCTAGCGATCACACATTCAATATAACACATTAATCAATATATTATATTGAATTGTATTATAAATGAGCTAGAATTTCACCATAGTTTTAATCTATAGCTAACTGATATGCTTTTATCATATACAAATCCCCTTCATCCATGATAGGATATAACCATTATAAGACTTGAAAGGGATGATTATATGAAATTAAAAACATTGTTAGCACCATTACTTATCGGTGCTCTTGCATTTGCTATCGCTGGTTGTGGTAGTACATCAAATCAATCAACACAAACACAAAAAGAAATCAAAATAGGTGCTACATCTGGTCCTCATGCACAAGTAGCTGAAGCTGTAGCAAAAGAAGCTAAAAAACAAGGAATCGATCTTAAAGTAGTTGAATTCTCAGACTATGTAACACCTGATAAAGCCCTTGCAGATGGCGATATTCAACTGAATGCTTATCAACATGTACCATTTATGGAAAACTTTAACAAACAAAATGGTTCCAACTTAGTAGCAATCGGTAAAACAATTTTGGTGCGTATGGGCTTATATAGTAATAGCGTACACAGCGTACAAGATGTACCTGAAGGCGCTACTGTTTCTATCCCAAATGACCCTACTAATGGTGGTCGTGCATTAGCATTATTAGCTAAAGCTGGATTAATTACGTTAAAAGATGGTGTCGGCTTCAAAGCAACAGTTGCAGATATCACATCTAACCCGAAGAATATAAAGATTCAAGAACTAGAAGCAGCTCAATTACCTCGTAGTCTAGATGATGTAACAATTGCAGTTATTCCAATGAACTATGTGCAAAGTGCTGGTCTTAGTGTAGAAAAACAAGGTTTCTTCTTCGAATCTAAAGATGAACCACTAACAGTTATCGTACTTGCAGTTCATAGTGAAGACAAAGACAACGAAACATACAAAAAAATTGCAGATATTTACAAATCTGATGCTATTAAACAATACATCGACGAAACATTCAAAGGCACTATTACAACTGCCAACTAATAAAGTTTATATCGTCACTATATAACTAAAAAGAGATACCCCAATGATTACAATCATTGGGGCATCTCTTTTTTACTCTTCTGTATCAAATGTAACATCTAATGGTTGACGCTCTACAATATTGCGATATCGTACTTTAGGATATCCCATAAGAATGCCACCAGCTACAATTTTATCATCAGGTACACCTAATTCATCTAATAATGGTTGGTATTCAGCTTCTCCAGCATGTTCAAAGAAACCAGCCCAACAAGTACCAAGGCCTAAAGTCGGCGCATATAGCTCAGCATAAGACAAGCAAGAGTGACCACTATCATGGGTACGATGAATATCTTTTTTAGAGCCAATTGCCACTACGAGAGCCGGCGCATCGCGCAAGATATACTCCTTGCCTTTATCTACCTCTGCTTGAGCAGCACGAGCATAGAGACGCATAATCGGTACTGTTTTTGCAGCCAGATGCATCCACTCTAGAACAAGATCAGCAATACGGCGCAACGTTTGTTTATCTCGGATTACTATATACGAAATACCTTGTGTGTTAGTCGCTGTTGGCGCCATTCTTGCAACGTTTAGCACTTTGCGAATGAGCTCTACAGGGACTGGTCTATTTTGATAGTTACGAATAGAGCGACGACTACGCATGAATAGCTCAGCTTGCTCAGGCGTTAACTTAGGTTCCTTTGTAATATCGATTTGCTCCTTACGCGGTGTCATATCGCTATCAAGAGCAAGCGTTGGGCATACGGAAATACAATGCCCACAGGAGATACAACCTCCCCTGCCAGTTACAGGTCCAGCATCGGACATCACCAGCAATCCGGTCGGACAGTCAGCAACGCAAAGGCCGCATCGTGTACAGACTTCTGTATTGACGGTAAATAACATCTGAATATCCTCCAAATACTACTATAAAGCCTATTATAACATACAAAATCAAGTCATATCTAGTTTTAAACAATTATTCTAATTGTAATGGAGCTAATCCCTGTTCCTATATTTGCCTTTGGGATGGGGCCCCGTTTCGTTAGTACAACTCGGTAAAAAAGTAAGTATACACTTGCTTGCTCCGTTCTTCGCAATGTCGCTGCACAAGTGTATACTTACTTTTTATCACTTTACTTATAAAGATGTCCCATCCCAAAGGCAGATATAATCTATCTATAAAACTAACCTAGCTCCATTACAATTAATCACTAAAATAAAACTCAGAAAACACCATGGTTTCACGTATTATAATAAACTTTATAGTAGTGGTGCCACTCCCACCGATAGGGAAAGGACTAACCTGCGGCTAGTCCACGGGTTAGTTCTAATGCTAATTTAGTTAAAATTACTTGACCATCTCTCCCCTCCCTCTATTATATAAAAGCATATTGAGTAAATATCGAATGTAGCTTGTGATGGGACTAGTTAATAGCAGGTGCTCAAATAATAAAAAGAGTTCCCTATGCAGCGACTTTGCGAAGAACGGAGCAAAGAGGGAACTCTTTTTATTATTTATTAAGTTGTCGCAATCTAAGTGGGCCCCATCACAAGCAACCCAAACACATTTACTCAAATGCTTTTATAAGATTCATGTAGTCTCCTTTATGCGTAAGTCTCCATGTCCCAAAGTCTGGTTCTGGAGATTCGTTTAGAATATTTGCCAAAGATTCCAAAAATTCTGGAATTTTTGTAGCTACAATATTGCCAGCCATTTTACCGAGGTTTTCGGAACCCATGTGTTCTGATCCACCATCTACAAGGATGAATGCTACCATAGGTTTTTTATCTACTAATTTTACAGCACCATGGAATCCAATTTCACCGATTTGGTGTGTACCACAAGAATGTGGACAGCCGGATATATGTAAACGAGGTAGTTTTCTTGTGTCTACACCCTTTTTTTCAAGGTGTGCGAAGATATCTTTTAACAGACCGTTAGAGTCTTGCATACCAATCTGACATATAGTAGAACCAACACAAGATACGGAACGGCGGAAATCATTTTCGGCACTATCATCAGTTATTTCCGCAATTTTGCGTGCTTCATCAGCTGTAAGATTAATGAAGAACAATGCTTGGTCTGGCGCAATACGTGCTTCTACTTGGTCAAGTGTCACTGCATAGTCAAGGGCAGCCAACAAGTGTTCTACGTTCGCATCACCACCTGCTGGATGGTATTCTACGTAATATAAACCTTCTTGTTTTTGACGGTGAATACGATAATTTTCCACAGAATCATCACGCTTACCAGTTTTTGTAATTTCATAAGCATAATCAGCTGGATTAATAGTTAGGTGTTCTACTTCTTTTACCATAGCTAGAGTTTCTTCATAGATCTTGATGAAAGCTTCCGCCCCACCCATTTCAGCAGGCATGTAACGGGTACGAGCTTTACCACGGTTTTTGAAATTACCATGATTAGCAAAAACCATAAGCATAGCTTTCACATGGTACAAAACATCCTCAGGTGCTACATCATGTGCCACCGGAATACCAATACGAGGATTAGGACCAATACCACCACAAGCATACACATCAAAAGTATTGTGTTTTGTTAAGTTAAAACCTAGGTCCTTGAACGTAGAATGTGGGGTACTATCAAAACCATTATCTATACCCATTTTAAATTTGCGAGGAATCTTGATATAGAACATTTGCTCCATAAGAAATACGCTAATAGCTGTTGCATATGGGGTAATATCTAAAGTTTCACGAGGATCAATGCCACGTAAAATACTAGCCACCACATTGGGATTGTCACCGCCAGCACCACGGTTATAGATACCGTGGTCATAACATTCCTTATAGAGACTCAATATAGTATCACCATCAAGGCCATGCATTTGTAAGCATTGGCCGGTAGTGAAATGTACGTGTTGCAGGTTATATTTACGAATGGAGTCCGCTAAAAACTGTATGTGCTCGCGCGTCATGCGACCACCGTTGAAGCGCCAACGGCTCATGCCAGTATTTGCACCGCGCTCAGCGTAACTACCATAAGCACCAGATTGTCCTTTATAGTCTGCAATGGATAGTTCTTTCTTATAGAACTTATGTGTCATATCCTCAAACTTTGGATAATCTGCAATTAATCGATCTTTCAATTCTTGTGTAATCATACTATTACCCTCTTGGCTTATATTTATTAAGCATAATTCGTAACTTTATAACGCTTAGTATACCATACATGCATAAGCATGTTTGTAGCTAAGCTCACAATTTCAATACCGATTATTAATGACATAGTTTACAATCTGTAATAATTATCACTTGTAAAAAAAGAACAGCCCTAAGACTGTTCTTTTGTATGATAGTTTTATATGGCTAAGTGTTGTTAGTTTTTATACGCGACCTTCATCAGAATTATTGTATGCGTCTTTATCGATAGTTCCCATGATTTTATCTACTACGAGAGCATTTGTTAAGGAACCAGATACGTTCAAGCATGTACGGCCCATGTCGATTAATGGATCGATTGCAAGGATTGGACTGATAGATGTGAAGTACGCACCAAGACCCGTACCACTAAGAGATACAGATGCAGCCATTGTAGCAGTACCAGGAACACCTGCAATACCAACGGAACCGATAGCGATAACGATAACACTCATGATGTACATAGTCATATCGAATGGAATATTCGCTACATTAGAAATGTAAACAACAACAAGTGCAGGGAATACGCCGGCACAACCTTGCATGCCCGCAGTAGTACCGAAGGAAGCTACCGTATTAGCCGTTGTAGCATTTACGCCAAGACGTTTTGTCAAAGTCTCTACAGTTAATGGCAATACCCCCATTGAAGAACGAGATGTAAACGCCAATAAGAGTGGTGCTTTTGCTTTCTTGAAGTATGTAATCGGATTGTAACCAAAGCTAGTAATCAAGATCGCTTGTACAACAAACATAATCAAAAGACCAACGTAAAGTAATACTACGAACAAGCCCATATCAAGAATAGCTTGTACACCGCGTGTTGCCAATGTAGAAGCTAATAAGGCAACTACACCATATGGCATAAGACCAATAATGAAATCAGCTACCCAGGAAATCAACTGATGAAGTTCATCAAATAGTTTTGTGAATACCTCCATAGAGTTTGTCCCTGTTTGTTTTAATAGACGAGCTACGCTACCCAAGATAATTGCAAATACAACAATGCCGATAACATTTGTTTCAGCAGCCGCTTGAATTGGATTACTTGGAATTAGTGCTCGGAATGTATCAACCATAGGTTTGATTTCACGAATCTTCTTACCAGATTCAACAATATCAAAACCTTGCCCTAAACCGAAGGCATTCCCCAAAATTAGACCGACTATAGCAGCAACGGCTACCATGCCGAGATTCGTAGAAATCATAGCAACTACTAACTTTTTAAGATTAGCACCTGCCTCCATGTGCAAAATAACGTGAACAATAGAGATAAAAACGATAGGAATAACAAGCATGCGGATTAAGTCGATGAAACCGCCCCCTACGAGAGAGAACCACTTTGTACTTTCCTTAATATAAACCACTTTGGATGGATCATCAGGGAAGCCTGCAATAATTTGGACCGCTATACCAAGTACGGCACCGGCAATAGTACCAATAATAACGAGATTACCGAAGGATGTGCCCTTGCGTTGCAATACATAAATACCTATTAACACGAGCACGAACACCGCGATAATACCAATACTTAATGGATTGCTTAACATGAGGTAATCTGTAAAGAATGGAATATTCATAATACACCTCTTTAATTCATATCACAACAATAGGTTATGAATTTAGTATAGCATATATCGAAAAAAATACAAGTATAATATTTAATTTTTGGTAACATTTAATGTATTCTGTAATATATGCACCAAAAAGGCGATTTTCTAAAAGAAAATCGCCTTTAGTAAATCTAGCTATTATATTATCTATTAACTAAGATATAGGTTACTTGGATAGGACCATGAGCACCATCTACAGTTACCAATTCGATATCCGCCGTACGGGATGGACCAGAAATCAAGCAGATATTTGTAGGGAACTTAGCTGGATCGTTATGATACCGTTCAGCCAAATGTTCCATTGTTTGTGTCATGCGAGGATTAATTGTGTCAGTATACAACACCGCAATATGTGTTGTAGGCAACAAACTAATCACACGGCCAGAATCCTCACCAGAAGCTTGTACTACAGTAGCAGTTTCAGCAATACCGCAGTATGGGAATGTAATACCAATATCAGCATTAGCAGTATTAGAAATACATTCTTCACGACCTTTAGCTGGATCCCATTGGAAGTATGTACGAGTGCCGCCATTATTAGCTGCATCTTGTTCGAACAATTCTTTTAATTTATATTCTTCTACTTCAGGAGAGCTTGGGAATACAATTTTACCGTTTCCCCAGTCGTCGATAGCTGCAAAAATTGTTTCACCTAGTTTGTCAGGTGTAGTTTCAACGAATTTTGTACCAACACGTTGACATTGTTCCTTAAACATTGTCAAAATTTGATCGCGGTTCAAATCTTGGAACATAGTTTCTTGAGGACCATGGCTATAATCAAAGCCTTCTACAAAAGCAGGGCACATTTCTTGATCACGGCCTAATGCACGAGATAAACGTGCAATAAATTGATTACGTTTAGCTACATCCATTATTTTTTCTCCTTCTTCTTGTTCTTTTCATGTTCAGCATACAAATCACGGAATTTCTTGAATTTCAAGGAACCCAATTCTTTAGATTTAGTCCAGCCATTCATAACTGGAATAGCTTGAGTCCATTCAGGCATGTTACCCTCTTTATTACTAATTAAGTTCATACCGATAGCACCAGCTTTTGTGCCAAGATCAAATAATGTTGCATTACCGAACATCTTAGCAGCTGCTGTGAAGATAGCTTCTTCTGCTTTTGGACGAGTCTTTTCAATATCAGCCATGATATGACGGTGCTCCATCAACAATTCATGCAATGGAATAGCTACTGGACAGTTCTCTGTACATGCACCGCATAATGTAGAAGCATATGGAAGATCGCCAGCTACATCGTAACCTTTGAATAATGGAGTCAATACAGCACCCATTGGACCTGGATATACAGAACCATATCCATGACCGGAAACGTGACGGTATACAGGACAAATATTCATGCATGCGCCACAACGGATACAACGTAGCATTTCTTGGAATGTCCCACCCAAGATGCCAGAGCGTCCGTTATCGATAATAATGATATGAGTTTCTTCAGGACCATCAGCTTCACCAGGACGCGCAGGGCCAGTCATCATGGAGAAGTAGTTAGAAATTTTAGAACCTACTGCAGAACGGTTCAACATTTCCATCATAACATCAAGAGCTTTAAAATCAGGAACAATACGTTCTGTACCTAAGAAGATCAATTGAGTCTTAGGAATAGAACTAGCCATACGACCGTTACCTTCGTTGGAAACGATTGTACATGTACCAGATTCAGCAACTGCAAAGTTACAGCCGTTAACACCTACATCAGCTTTTAAGAAGCGCTCACGTACATAACCGCGTACAAAGTGAGTCATTTCCGTAGGGTTTTCAGTTCCTGTATAACCTAATTTTTCAGCGAAAATTTCGCGGATTTTGTTACGTTCAAAGTGAAGACCTGGTACTACGATGTGAGATGGGGGACTTACTGCAGTTTGCAAAATAAATTCAGCCAAGTCAGTTTCGTTAACTTCAATACCAGCTTCTTCTAACACTTCGTTCAAACCAATTTCTTCAGTTAAGATAGTTTTGGATTTAACGATCATTTTTGCTTCGCGTTGACGAAGGATATCTAATGCAATTTGAGTTGCTTCTTTGTCATCGAACGCAAAGTGAACTTTAGAACCGGCTTTTTCAGCGTTGTCAGCAAATTGACTTACATAGTAATCCAAGTTGTTAAGTACGTGATCGCGAATTTTAGCCGCTTCAGCGCGGAAATCTAACCATTCAGGAACATCCGCAACTACTGTATTACGTTTATCATAAAACACGTCTTGTGCTTTTTTAATAGCTGCAACTTTGAAATCGTCAGCCAAACATTCTTTTATACGTGTTTTATAGGGGCGATTGTCATATATAAGTGCCATGTCGTCTCCTCCTTAACGGCAGTTTAAGATTTCAGCAATATGCATAACTTTGATACGGCGATCAATTTCGCCTTCTTTATGAAGACGATCAAGCATGCCAGCGATGTTCATCAAACACGCTTGGTCAGAACCGGAGATAACGTTGGCACCTGTGCCAGCAATTTCCAATGCTTTTTCGCGTGTCATAACTTCACTGATTTCAGGGTTTTTAACTGAGAAAGTACCGCCGAAACCACAGCAACGATCTGCACGTGGTAATTCAATCAAGTTGATATCTTTAACGTTTTTAAGGAGTTTGAAAGGAGGCTCTTTAATGCCCATCAAACGAGTTACGTGGCAAGATGTATGGTATGTTACGGATTCGTTGAAACGAGCCCCTACATCTTCAACACCTAATACGTCAGTAATAAATTGAGTGAATTCGTAAATTTTACCACTCAATTTTTCTGCGCGCGCCAACCACTCTGGTTGATCTTTTAAGAAATGATGATATTCATCGCGGATTGCAAAAGCGCAAGAACCGGACATGCTGACTACATATTCAGCGTTCTCAAAGCATTCGATTGTATTCTTAATTGCATCCATAGCTGCGTCATTGTAACCGGAGTTAGTAAACATTTGTCCACAGCATACTTGTTTCTTAGGTACTACAAGCTCACAACCTAATCTTTCAAGTACTTCTACACCAGCCATACCTACATGAGGGTAGAACATGTCAATCAAACACTGTTGGAAAAGATGAATTTTCATATTAACTTCCTCGTCTTTTCTAGTACTTAACCTAATAAAAAATTTTGATATGTATGTGTTATGGCAATTTTTAGTAGTGAATTTTTCAACTAAATTTCTGCCCTGAACATTACTTATGCTTTCAAATAAATATTCAAAAGCTCATCGCTATAATTATAAATTAATCATGTAGATATTGTCCAAAGAATTGCTATATTCGTATGTACCCTTTTATTTCTTATATCGTTATGACTTTTTGTAATAGCAAACATTGAATTTTATCACATCTATTATTTCATTTATCATTTTTTCTTGTAAAAGCCCCATAGAATCTAGATTTTGCGAATGTTTATCATTTTGCATTTTTAACTACTAGAAAATCAACTTTTATCTATATTTCATTCTATATTTATATAATCAAACTTAATTTTTCAAATTCATGTAAGTTTTATCCTTATATATTACATTTTCTTATAGTAGTGTATAAATTTAAAAAGTGTTATAATTTATTTTATATAAGTATAGTTTGAAAGGAGCCCTTTTCATGAAACTAAATAAATTATCTTTGTCTTTAGCAATTACATTGGCCCTTGGTTCTACATTCAGCATGGCTCACGCTGAAACAACTGCGACTCATATAAAATCCGAAGTATCTAATGTGGCTACTAGAGCTGAAGTTTCTGCTAAGGCGGATGAACACCGTGTTGATACATCTGTTAAAAACGATACTAAACGTATTGATACATCCGTAAAAAATGATGCTAAACATGGTAGCACAGTTGTAAAACGTGATGCAAAACATGCTGATGCATCTGCTAAAAACGCTGCTAAACGCACTGATACATCCGTAAAAAACGATGCTAAACGCGTTAACACTTCTGTAAAAAATGACGTTAAACGCATTGATACTTCTGTAAAAAATGATGTAAAAGAAGATGCTGTAAAGTTAGAAGGTAAAAAAGCTGTAAAAGCTAAAGAAAACTTACCTGCTGGTATATACCCTGACACAAAAGATAACTGGGCTCGCGATGCTATCCAAGCAATGACACAAGCCGGTTACCTTTCTGGTTATGCTGATAATACATTCAAACCTAGTGCACAAATTACTCGTGAGCAAGCAGCTGCTATTTATGGCAAAGTGCTACAACACAACTTAAACGAACAAGAATTAGCGGAGATTGCAACAAAAGAATCCTCTACCTCCTACTCTGACGTGGAAGCAGATCGTTGGTCTAGCTCTGCTATCAAATTAGTTAGTGCTGCAGGCGTAATGGAAGGCACATCTAAAACAACTTTCACACCTAGCAAAACTATGGACCGCGAACAATTCGTTGCATCCGCCGCTAGCCTAGCTAAAAAATTAAATCTTTCTACACCTGTAAAAGCAGAAAAAGTAACATTTAAAGACGAAGCTAGCATCTCCTCTGCTTACTTGGCAGATATCCAATACATGGCTCAACGTGGCATCATAGCATCTGGGGCAACAGAAAACTTTAACCCTAAACAGCCTGTAACAAGAGCACAAGCGGCAACAATCTTGAACCGCATGCTTAATGGTGCTGGCCTTGCAACACCGAAACACAGTACAACTGAAGCTAAAGCTGAAACAACTGTAAAAGAAGATATAAAGAAAGCTGATACAGCAATCGAAAAAGAGGCCTCCAAAGAAAATAAAGATGCAAAAAAAGATATGTCCAAAACTGATAAAGACATGAAAAAAGAGGCAGAAAAGGCAGATAAAGTAGCCAAAGCTGAGGCAAAAAAAGCTGACAAAGACTTAAAGGGCAACAAAAATGCTACAGTAGCGGAAAAAGCTGAACCTACTCGCACAGTTCGCCCTGTTCGTCGTAGCACACTAAAAGCACTTGATCAAAAGCAACAAGCTGCATTAGAAGACAAAGTATTTTCTGAATTAAATAAAACTTATAAAACAGAAGATGCATTCCAAAATTACGGCGTAATGTACTGGCGTGACAACCAATTACACGTAGCTTTGAAAACAGACAGCGATATTTCCACTGTAAAAGCTAACCTTGCAAACCGTGGTGATTCCACTGTAAATAACTATGTTATAGTTGAATCTTCCCAGTACAGCCAAGCTGAATACGATGCAATTGATACAAACTTCCGCAACTACTACAACAAAAATGAAAAAGCAGGTACAATTCTAGCTACATTCCCTGATGTAGAAAATAACCAACTTTACGCAGTTGTATCTACAGCATCTAAAGAAACACAACAAGGGATCTCTAAATTATTCGGTTCCAAAGTAAAAATGACAGTAAAACGCTAATCGGCGTTACACTTAACCAGCCAAGGCAGCGTATACTCAATAGTACTACGCTGCTTTGTTGTATATCACAATGCATGCCAACTAATTGACTATGATGCGACGGATATAGCTTTTTATGCTGGTGAAAGTTTATATTCTACGGCTATCGCGCATTAGCCTTTACCATGATTAGGAAGGATTTTTATGTACAAGAATACCCCTTACGCATTACGTGCCCTCGTGCTCGGCACATTATTGACTACAACAGGCCTTGGTTTTGCTTCTGCAAACACAACCACTACAACTCATGCTCCTGCAACCACTGTTAAATCCACTAAAATGGAAACTACTAGAGCAGATGTAGCTAAAACAGAAGTAGCTAAAATGGATGTCGATAAAACGGAAGCAACCAAAATCGAAACAGCTAAAATTAAATCTACTAATACTGCATCACCTGCAATTGTAAACACCTCTATTGGTACACCTCAAGATATTCAAAAAATCCGCGCCCACATCTTTACAGATGTGCCTAGTGATTTTTGGGCAGCTAACTCGATTAGCACTGTAACAAAAGCTAACCTAATGAAGGGGTATTCCGATGGTACATTCCGACCTAACCAACCTATGACACGTGAAGAAGTAGCAGCGCTCTTCAACAATATCACGGATGATGGTACGGCTGCCTTTTTATCAAGTAAATTTAAAGATATTACATCTGACCGTTGGTCTGCTCTTGCTATTGAATCTGTAGCGCGCAAGAATATCATCAGCGGATATGGCGATGACACATATAAACCAGAAAAATATATGTCTCGCCAAGAGTTTGCTGTAGTAGCAGATAACTATATCCATTATTTAGGATATATCACTGAAGACCCAACAGTTCTTGATAATATATCCTATGGAGACCAAAAATTCGTGGCTCCTTGGGCACAAGATGCCGTTCGCGAGCTTGCCTATCTTGGGTTCACAAACTACGCTCCAGGTACATTGTTTAACCCTGAAAAATATGTAACTCGTGCAGAAGCTGCGGAAATTGCGTACCGCATGACACAAACAGAACAAGCACTTGCCTTCCATAACACATTGTTCAAGCAACAAGTAGAAAATAAAACAGCTAATATCATCGACAAAGCATTAGGCTATGGCAATGATTTCACCAAATTTCGTCAAGACGGGGCCCTCTTCTGGGAGGCAGGCCAATTACATGCATCTTTAACGGATCAAAAGAAAACTGACCTCGTCTCCAAAGCAATTACAGAAGCTCATGATCCACAGCTAGATAGAACTGTAGTCGTATCAAAAGGTAAATTAAATCAGGCCCAACTAGAGGAGTATCAATCTGATGCCATCGCCCTTTACCAACAAAAAGAACCTCAAGGAAAGATTCTTTCCATCTCCCCAAATACTGATACGAGTGCCCTTCTCATTACCGTTGACTCTATTCAAAAATCGACGTTGAAAGCATTTAAAAAGAAATTCCATGATAATGTATTCTTACAATTACCACCGGAACCACTTACAAACTCAGATGGAAACATTCAATTCCCATTACCGCCACGCGTAAACTATTATAACGACAAATAATAAGTAGATAAAAAAGAACCGCTCCCTTAGGAGCGGTTCTTTTCACAATTAAACAGCTGTTACTATACACACATAATCGAATTTACACAGTTCGATTATTTTTTTGTTACATCATTTTCGCGGTCACGCAAGATACCAACTGGTACATATATAGTACCTGCGCTATGGATTGCATCTACGTCTTGTTGCAAGATCATTACAACGGAATAATCATCTGTTGTGTAGAATTCAGTAGGCATTTTATCGATATTTACATCGCCACCTAATTTATCTTTCACATCTTGATTATTATTAATCGCATTCACCAATTCTTTTTTATTAAGACCACCAAGATCGTACAAGGACAATTGGCGACCTGTTGTGGTGTTAAATGTGAAACCTTTTACATAGTTTACACCATTGGCATCATGATCACGCATTGTATATGTGTGAATCAATACGCTGAAAATACCGTTTTTATCTGTTTTAACATCATAGTACATAACTACATTTGTTTTATCAGATTCTTTAGCATTTAACTTTTCTACATCATTTTGTATTTTAGAAACATACTTTTTGATGGTCGTATTAATTGCTTTTTCTACCGCAGGGCTAACAGATTTAACCTCTGGGAATACTAAATCCAAATGATCTGTAGTAGATTCCACAGGTGATACAGCAACCTCTTTGCGATCCATATAACGGTCCGCATTTGGAGCTACCACTTCAACTGCATTACGATCTACTTTAGATGCTTTAGAGCGCAACGCACGGTTCTGCTCAGGTGTAGCAGTGCTAGAAATACGATATGTTAAATCATTACGATTTACACGTTTCGCATTTGTTTGATTTGCTTGTACATTTACAGTATCTTGCGTTACAGGTATTACTTCGCTTGCTGCGAAGGAGACTACTGGCAATGCAGCAGCCATAATGATGAGTACAGACTGTTTTAATTTCATTGTTTAACCTCTTATTGTTCTTGCTCAGCTTTCATAGCAAGAGCTTCTTCTTTATTGAACTTGTGTGTAACAACACGGCGAACAAGATAGAGACCAGCGAATATGAATGCAAGCAATCCTAACCATTGTGCTGTGCTTTCAAATTCAGGACCTACTAATTCAAGTGGGGATTCCCCACCACCAGTTGTAACAGACAATACAATAATAACAGCTATGATTACACCAATCAAGCTTTCACCAACGATCAGACCAGAAGCAAAGAGAACACCGCGGCGATTGGATTGCTCTACATCGTAGTCAGCAAGCTCACCGGCACGCATTTTAGCACGAGCTACAAGATAACGACCTACGAAATAGCTGATGAAAGAACCAATAATAAGTGGTACTTCTAAAGTAGGTGGTAAATAAATACCCATACCAACAGCCAACGGAGGCAATGTTAAGGTAGCAGTTGTGCTCTTGAGAATCAAATTGACGATAATCGCCACAACACCAACGCCAACGCCGATTAAGATATAATCCCAATCCATGCTAGAGTTGAAGATACCTTGCGCAATGGTAGTCATCAAAGTCGCTTGAGGAGCAGATAATGCAGCGTTTGGATCCATTTCAGTACGTGGTAACGCACCTGTGAAACCATATGCTTGGTAAAGCAAGTTAAGAACTGGAGCAATTGCAATGGCACCGGCTACAGAACCAAGTAACAAGGCAATTTGTTGACGCCAAGGTGTAGCACCAACGAGTTGGCCAGTTTTCAAATCTTGTAAATTATCATTAGAAATAGATGCAATCGCAATAACTACGGATGTCATAAAGATAGCCATAGCGGTAGCGAACTGAACACCTTCTTGTGTAGCAAATAAATTATTTTCCGCTGCGATAAAGTATACAACCAAGGAAGAAATAATAGTCGCTAAAATACCGATACCAGAAATTGGAGAAGCAGATGTACCGATAAGGCCTGCCATATAGCCACATGCTGCAGCTACGAAGAAGCCAATCAATAAAGCTACTACGATACCTACTACAACGAGTGTCCACATTAAACCTGCACTAATAGGTACGACAGATACGAAATCCCAGAATGTAAATACTAATCCAATAAGAATAAGTATGAATACACCTAAAACGGATTTTGTACTCATATCTGTATCCATGCGATGCAATTCACGTTCAGCAGAACTGCTATTCATAGATTTTACAGAAATCTTCATGCCTTCGATGATAGGTTTGATTAAGGTAATCAAAGTCCAAATCGCAGCAATACCAATAGCACCAGCACCGATGAAACGAACTTTAGATTTCCAAACAGCCATTGCAAACTTGGCAGTAGCACCGCCATCTGGAGCAAACATATTAGTGAAGTAAGGTACGAAGCCAGCCCACGCGATGAGTACACCAACGAGGATAGCGATACCAGAGGCGATACCAATAAGATAACCAGCACCTAACAACGCTGTAGAGAAGCCCAAAGGAATTTGAGTAATCCCTTTGCTACCTACAGGAATCCAAAAGCTCATGCTATCGCCAAGCACTTTGAAACCATTTGCACAAAGGCTAATAAGGCCAGCTACAAAGCCACCGGACACGATATCGGTCATACCGGAGCTAGATTGAGGGCCTTGTTCACCATTGTGAGAGCCAACCTTTAAAATTTCTGCTGCTGCACGGCCTTCAGGATATGGTAGATCGCTATTCACTACCATGGCACGACGCAATGGAATGGTGAATAATACACCTAGAGAGCCACCACAGGCACAGAGCAAGAATGTTTGCCAGAATGGAAAGCCGTTCCAATACCCAAGCATGAGTAAACCTGGCAAGATAAAGATAATGGCGGACAATGTACCAGCGGCAGAAGCCTGCGTTTGTACCATATTATTTTCAAGAACATTAGAATCCTTGAAGAACCGTAAAATTGCCATTGAAATAATAGCAGCCGGAATGGATGACGAGAACGTCAAACCTACCTTCAAACCGAGATATACGTTAGATGCTGTAAAAATAACAGTAATCAATGCACCAAGTAGCATCCCACGTAACGTCAGTTCCGGCAGATGAAGGTCATGGCTCGTAAAGTCATGTTTCATAAGTACTTACCTCCTCTGTGAAATCATAAACTTAAAACAATATACTAAGCTACTTTCATTTTATCGTGTTAAAGCGATGATTTCAATATATATGCGATATTTATAATGTATACATATAAAAGATTATAAATTTAAGAGCCTTCAATAGATATCTTGAAAGGTCTATTCTCTCCCCTAAACTCTTTATTAAGCGTGGTAGCCCTCCAAAAGTCTCCAAAGCCACCCACCCCGCTCCGTGGGGCCGCTAAGTCATTTTGTAGTACCAACACGCTAATATATACCTAATCGTCTTACTATAAGAATAGACCTTTCATTATTCACCAAGTAAAATATTTAATTTATAATCTTTCTACATATAACTCATTATCAATCTTATATATAGATTGAAATCATAAAGGTATGGGGAAAAGGAGTGCGCAATATGCGTCCCCTTTCTTATATGCGCATTATGCATATACAGCTACCAATTATATGAAAATAGAAATCATTCTCTTTTATTCTATACAAATATACAGGATTTTATATAATTAAAGTACCGACAGTAGGGTCGGCATGTCTTTTAAGGAGGTTGTAAACATTATGGAAACAAGAATTGAATATGATTCAATGGGACCAGTCGAAGTCGACGCTAGACGAATTTACGGACCTCAAACGCAACGCTCGTTCAATAACTTCAAGATCGGTGACCACCGCATCCCTATTGAACAAATCAAAGCGCTTGCGCTTGTCAAAAAAGCATGTGCTTTAACCAATGCAAAGTGTGGCGCAGTAACTGAGGAAAAAGCGAAACTCATCGCTCAAGTAGTAGATGAAATCGTGGACGGCAAATGGGATGAAGAATTTCCGTTAACCGTATTCCAAACAGGCTCTGGCACACAAACTAACATGAATGTGAACGAGGTAATCGCTCACCGGGCTAAACAGTTAGATGAAAGCAATCCGCTTCATCCTAACGACGATGTAAACCGCGGCCAAAGTACAAATGATACATTCCCTACGGCAATGCATATCTGTGCGTACTTTGAAATTACAAAACGCGTAATTCCTGCATTGGACGGCCTTATCGAATCCTTTGAAAAATTGCAAAAAAAAGGGAAAGGCTTGCAAAAAGTTGGTCGTACCCACCTACAAGATGCTACTTTTATCATGGTAGATCAAGAAATTAGCGCCTTTGTGGACGGCCTAAAAACTGCCAAAACTATGCTCCTTCAAAATTCTGACCATCTCCTCGACGTAGCCCTCGGCGGTACTGCCGTTGGTACAGGTGTGAACACGCCTAAAGGCTATCTAGACGTTATGGAAACTGTATTACCAGAGGTAACAGGCGCTCCATTCCGCGTGAAGAACAATAAATTCCAAGGACTTGCCCTCAAAGATGCGTTCATGATGGCTCACGGGGCACTCAATACGTTAGCTACTACACTATTCAAAATCGCTAATGATGTTCGTTTCTTAGGCTCTGGCCCTCGCTGTGGCTATGGCGAATGGCATCTTCCTGAAAACGAACCGGGCTCCTCCATCATGCCAGGCAAGGTAAATCCTACACAATGTGAAGCCTTGACCATGGTATGCGCCCAAGTATTCGGCCATAACACGACGATGACGCTTTGCGCAGGTAGCGGTGCATTCCAATTGAACGTGTACATGCCTATCATGATCTATGACTTTGTTGAAAGCTGTCGCCTCCTTGCAGATGCTATGAATTCGTTCACTACACACTGTATCGACGGTGTAGAATTCGTACCTGAAAAACTCAACTTCTTCGTAGAACAATCCCTCATGATTGCTACATCCTTAACACCATATATCGGCTACGATAAGAGCGCTAAGGTGGTAAAAGAAGCGTACAAACGCGGTTGCTCTATCAAAGAAATCATCTTGGAAGAAAAACTAATGACCGAAGACGAATTTGCTGAAGCAGTTCGCATGAAATAAAATCTCTCTCATCTCTATGACATATCTGTAACATCCTCTCATACCTCAAATGAACGGAAAAAGCCCCGATACATTATGTATCGGGGTTTTCTAGTTATTACGCCACTCCATCAAAGAATGTAATGACTGTAATTTCTCGTGGACAGTTGATCCGAATTGGGAACCAGTGTCCTGTGCCATTATTAACGTAGCACACGCTTTGTTCTTCTACATAGCGACCTTTTGTATATGGTGTGCCCGTTGGTACTAAAGGCATGCCCATGAATACGATTTGACCTCCGTGTGTATGACCAGATAGAGTCAATGGAATTTTACGTTCAATAGATTCTTCGAAGAATTCAGGGTGATGCGCCAATAGAATAACAAAAGCATAGTCCGGAATTCCGGACAAAGCTTTGTTAATCATCGCTTCTCGGTTATCCTTTTTACGATCGTTATCGTACGCAACGCCCGCAATATATACAGGTTGTTTGCCACCCATGATTTGGATATTACTATTCACGAGAATATTCATAGGTGTATTTCGTTTAAGTGAATCTAGTACTTTATTTACATCGTGATGATACTCGTGATTTCCCAAGATAAAGTCAACGCCATCTGGGATTTGTTTTGCAAAGGTTGTTAGTCTTTCACAGACTTGCGGCAACCATGCAAGCTTATCAATAAGGTCGCCAGTGATAACAACGCGATTAGGTTTTTGTAAAAGTGCAAGTTTCAGGATTTCATCAAAGTCATCTAAGTCGATACTCGGTCCTATATGAATATCACTAAGTTGTACAATTTTATAGTTTTTCAACCCAGGTGGTAGGTTCGTGTAGCCAAAGCTTTCATGAGTTACCACTACCTCTTGTTGACCCGCAAAGGCAGCATAGCTAGAGCCACCGATAGTAGCCAACGGCACTATAGTTGCAGCAGTTCTAAAGAAGGCGCGACGCCCCGTTCTATTTTCCTCTGGTGTTTTGCTCCAAATCTTATTGATTGTCCAATATAATAGACTAAGTATGATAAATACAGGAATCGCTAGAAATACGCCAAAGAGGAATCCGTAGCTTTCGGTACGGAACATATTCATCAAAGGATAGTACATCGTACCATATAAATCCACTTGATTGAGTATATAGTATCGGATAGCAGCAAACCACGCACCGATAATGATTATATAGCCCACCCAGGCAGGCCATTTCTTTTTGGGCTTCCACAAGTTGAGGAATAGAGCCCAAAATCCTACCAACCCTATTACGAGGATAGCAGAAAAAATAATATTAAATAGAATTCTCATTCATTGCTCCTACAAATTATTTTGCAATCTCCGTCAATTTACCATGAGGACCCGCCCAAGCATAGTCGGAGAACTCATCGCGCTTGATAAGCATCCAATCCTTTGGCAATTGAGTGCGGATATCTGCAATCGATATATTATTCGCATTCCCTGTGTACGTTAAATCACCGCGGAATGCTTTCATAAACCATTTTCGGTGAGAGAAAATATGTGTTATCTCTTTTACAAGCACTGGTTGTAAGAATAGGTCAAAGCCAAGGGGCTTAACTAATTCCTCAAGGCCTCGTTCTCCGTCCTCAAAGGCAGATACCATTTCTACAGATGGAAATTCCCACATGGATCGTAAAAGTCCACGATTCGGCCGTTTATGCAACAAATAATAGCCTTTATAATTCAAGATGCCCACGAATAAAGGCACCTCTACTACCTTTGTTTTCTTGATGCGCACAGGCAGTTTATCTGTATCTTCATGTTGATAGGCAGCGCACATATTTACAATAGGACATTCCCCACAACGTGGAGTTTTTGGAATGCACACAGCAGAGCCAAAGTCCATCAAGGCTTGGTTAAAGTCACCAGGTCGATCGTGCGGCAAGGTCTCCTCTACGATAGCCGTAATAGCCTTTTTACCCTTAGTGCTTAAAATATCGTCAAAAATACGATATAGACGAGCATAGATGCGCAATACATTGCCATCTACAGCCGCTTCTGGTTCGTTGTACGCCATAGATAGTACGGCCCCAGCCGTATAAGAACCTACGCCCTTTAGGGACTCCATGGTCTTACGATCATGAGGCACGATACCACCGTAATTTTCAACAACATCCTTTACACCGAGCCGTAAATTACGAGCACGACTGTAATAGCCAAGCCCTTGCCATGCGTGAACCACCTCATCTTCGGAGGCCTTTGCCAAATCCTCCAAAGTTGGGAATAGACGCATCCAGTTGTCATAATAGGGCTTCATAGCCTCAATGCGCGTCTGTTGGCTCATCACCTCGGAAACCCAAATCTTATAAGGATCCCCACAATCGCGCCACGGCAACTCCCGTTTATGCACATCATACCACGCCAATAGCTGTGGCACCCACTTTGGGTTCTTTTTATCAGTCATATTACCTCAAAATAGTATAAATTATGGAGCATATTACCACTCTCATGGTCATATAGCCCCTTTTTACATTTTAAAATCCACCAAACCATCATTTTGATGTTAGTAAATTTATGTTAATAATTAAATAGGTATACTCTAAAATTCGTCGGCATAGTATAAAGAATACCTATATTCGACAATATAACACAAATAATCTATACGTATCAGCCGTTAATATACAGATCAATGCGTGCCAAGTGTTCGCTTTCAAGAACGGTATCCACAGTGGTCAAATCCATCTTATCCACCATATTATTATCTCGTCCAAACACAATAGGTCCTTTTAATTTCTTACCTTCTAACAACATCGGCAACCATCTGCGGTCACCATCCCACATATGTTCATAAGGAATTTGATTCGGTTCTAGCCAATGAGGCTCCATTTCATCTGTTTCCTCTACAGTACCTGTGAAAGTACGCAAGAAATACACATAACTCACGTGCGTTAAACTTTCATCAAAAGGAAATTGAAAATCAAAAACCGCTACACATTCTAAGTCTTCGACACGTCCTTGAAGGCCAGATTCCTCATAGAGTTCACGAATGGCACACTCTCGGAAGCTTTCACCATCATCAAGTTTACCACCGAAACCATTATATTTATTAGCCCCAAAACCACGCTTCTTACGCCCTAACAATATACGATTTTGTTCATCAATGGGAAATACGAGCGTCGTTGGTTTCATAGGGCCTCCTTAGTCACAAAAATAACACACTATTATTATACCATTATTTCATGTACGAATGTGCTAGTTGTGGTATGATTAAGAGTATAGAATTTCTTACAAGGAAGGAGGCACATGATGAACAAACCACTTAGATTTAATATCGAATTAGGGCGCACAAAGCCCGTCAATATTCGCAATGAACAAGTGCGTTGTCCCTTCTGTGATCGTTCCAAATTAACGGATATTCTCGATACATCAGGTCATATTATATGGCTCATGAACAAGTATCCTGTATTAGAAAAAACTTGGCCTACCGTCATTATCGAAACGGAAACTGACGAAGGCGAATTTTCTACCTTACCTACAGACGAAGCCGCCCACATTCTCCAATTTGGTCTCGATAAATGGCGCGAAACTCGTCAACGTAAAGAGTTTAAATCCGTACTCTTCTTCAAAAATTATGGCTATATGTCCGGTGGCTCTATTCGCCATCCTCACAGCCAAATCATAGGGCTTGAGAATTACGATTACCATAAAGATATTACGGCCCAAAATATGGAGGGTTGGCTCTTGCACGAGGATCAAGATGTACGCATCACCTTGTCTACCCATCCGATTATCGGGTTCTTTGAGTACAACATTCGCTTCAAACCAGATGCACCGGTTCGTACTGTAGCCCTTCGACTACAGCAAATTTTGCGCTATGTATTGCATAGTGTAGCAAACTTTAGCCAGTCCTATAATTACTTCGTATATAATCTTGAGGACGGCTATGATTACATCAAGGTAGTGGCGCGTTATGTAACGACGCCCCTCTATGTAGGCTACAAAATTCCTCAAACTTGTGATGAGGGACGAGCTGCTAAAATCAAGCACGATATTACGCCTTATTTTCAAGCTACTAAATAGCTCTAACCATATACCGTATATAATTTGATATATTATTTTATATGGTTTTAACCATACATAATTGAAAGGATTTTTATGAAAGTATTTGCCATCGGCGACCTCCATCTATCTGGCAATCCTCCGACGAAGCCGATGGATATTTTTGGCCCTCACTGGAATGATCACTGGGCCCGCATCAAAGAGCATTGGAATGCCAATATAACAGATGAAGACATCGTTTTTCTCGTAGGTGATATTAGCTGGGCTCTCCGCCTCGAAGACGCTGCTTATGATTTACAAGAAATCGCATCCATGCCTGGTAAAAAATATATGATTCGCGGCAATCATGATTATTGGTGGGCATCAGCAAACAAGATGCACAATCTCATGGGTGATGCTATTACCTTTATACAAGGTCACGGCACCGCGGAGCTCATCCAAACCGAAGAAGGCCCTCGCCTTATTGCATTCGGTGGAACACGCGCCTATCTCTGTCCTGGAGACTCACACTTTTCACCAGAAACGGATCAATCCATTTACGAAAGAGAATTGATGCGTACCGAAGCAGCACTACAGGAAATGGATAAGGCAACGGCCTATTTATCATCAACATCTGATTTAAGTATAGATATAGAAAATATTCCTGTAACAAAATTATTATTACTACACTATCCTCCATTCAACGAGTCCAACGCACCTTCGGGCTTTACGGATCTCATGGAGCAATATAACGTAGATATCTGCATTTTTGGCCACTTACACGATCAAATTTCTTTTAACCGGATTCCAAAGGAATTTGGTATGACAAAACTAGAATTGGTATCTGCAGACTATCTAGATTTTAAGCTAAAGCAAATTATCTAAGGAGAGACCATGAGTCGCATTCATAAAGAACATTTACAAGCTGGCTATATCTTTGGTGACAATGTTAACCAAGAATATATTTACTTGCCTTCTGGTGAGGTAGGCACGGAGCATCCGTTAGCAGTCCTAGAAACACCAACGAAGCGCGAAGATATTACATTGGACGAAGCAGTCCATATGATTGATACCCTAACACTAAAACGTTGTAGCCACCCTACACTAGGTAAAAAATCATTTTAATAACGCCATCAATAATGTAATTAATTGAACAAAATAATAAAATAGCGGATAGTTGACTATAATCTGCACTCCAGAAAAGGATCATAATTTCTGATTTCTGAAAGTGCAGATTGTTATTAACTCAACTATCCGCTAGATGAAAAGAGGCTGTTTATCACAGCCTCCTTTGTTTTTTCTTTAGTTTATACAAGAACTATTTTGTTGTCTTCCTTTTAGTTTAAAAGGTTAATTCATGACAAGTAATTACTTCGCATTACGCTCGATATGACTACCATAAACATCTCTGTAATCATTAGTTTGCTTATTGTCTTTATTGTTTACACGAAGTCGTTCTACCTTATGACGGTCATTGTCTTTACCCGAGATTCGATCTACACGAGTGCGATCCAAGTCACGAAGACGAGCCAATTCAGGATTAAATTCGTTAATTGCACGTCCCATTTTGCCATCAATTGGAGCACCCAATTGTAAAGCACGGTAAATAATCGCAGCATATTCATAACGAGTCATTGCGCGATCGCCTTTAAATTCGCCATCAGGATAGCCTTCAACAAGACCTTTATCAGCCAAGTCTTTTACATATTCATAAGCCCAGTGATTAGCTGGTACATCAGGGAAGTTCACATCTTTCATTTCATACTGAGGAGCCATTCCCATGGATGCCTTCATTTGTTGAATCTCTACATTTTGGGCTTTTACAATGGCCTTTAAGTCTTGAACCTCTTTAGCCAAAGCTACTCTAGAAGTAGATACACCATTTTTTTGACCTAATTTCAATGAAACGCCGGCATTGACCATGTTTTCACCGTTACCCATGGATCCAGCTACGCTGAACATAGTGTCTTCATTTGGTCTGTAGAAAGCACCTAATGCCATCGCATTTTCACCGGCATAGTTACCGTAACCAGCCGCAAAATTCCATTTATCATCAGGATCAAAATCCAATGGATGAATAGCCGCTAATGCAGCCGCACCAGCACCAACTTTTCCTATTTTGCTATTTAATAGGTTCACACCATTACTAATACCGCTAGTAGCTTGATACAATTGGCTACCGTTAACGGCATCTTTAGATGTAGCGGATACTTCACCATCGGCTACATTAGTGATTTTATTGCCACCATTATTTAGACCTTTATTGTCCAAAGAAACATTACCAAATTTAACTTTATCTACAGATACTTTGTAATCAGTACCACCAGCAGCATTTGTGCTTGTAGTTACAGTTACATTATTACCTGCAGAAATGCTAGTATGTTTTTTAGCTTCTTTTAATGCTTCTGTGGCTAAAGTCTTATTATATTCAATACGACGTTCATGACTTTCGATACGCTCACTATGATTTTCAATTCGAGCATCATGATTATCAACACGATTATCTAAATAATCTAAACGCTTATCTTGATTGTCAATACGTTTTTCTTGATTATTCATCCGTTCAGTTTGATTTTTTAATTGAATGTCATGATTTTGAATTTGATCTTCATGACGAAGTAAATCAGCATCTTGACGAAGATTTTCTTTAGTTAAACGAGTAATTTGATTATCATGATTTACAATTAATTTATTATGTTTTTCTAATTCTTGACTATGTCCATTTAAAATATCTTCATGTTTTTGTAAGACATCTGTATGATCTTTTAATTTTCGTTCATTGTCGGCAATTTTTTCTTTATTTTTATCGATTTCATTAATATTATTTTGAATTAATGTATTGTGATTATTAAGAATTCCGCCCACTGTATTTGCTACTGCATATAATTGACTACCATTTATAGCATCCGTGCTATCAGAAGATACTTTCCCAGATGCTACATTAATCACCTGACGTTCTTTACCAGATGCACCAACACTCGTAACGCCGTTACGAGCTGACCCTACCCCAGCAAAGCCGGAATAGTTAATACCATTTATATTAGCTTGTGTTTCTGTTGTGGCAGCTCTATCGGTAGATGCATTGCCTAAGAGAACACTATTTCCTTGTGTTGACGTCACATTACTGCCCAGTACATATGTATTTGCTTGCGCTACGTTATTTCTAACCCCAAAAGCGCCAGAATCAATGCCAGAGACAGAATTACTGCTACCAATTCCAACTCCACCACGTGCAGTAATCGTATTACCTGAACCTAGTGCAACAGCATTTGCAGCACCAGCATTAGCATTATTACCTACAGCAGTTGAACTCTCTTCAGCTTTTGCATTATATCCAACAGCTACTGAACGATTTCCCTTTGCTCTAGCATCATTACCATATGCTGAAGAGAAATTACCAGATGCCTCAGCATTAAAGCCAGTAGCGGTACTTGAAATACCACTAGCCTTTGTGCTATTGCCAACCGCTGTAGAAGCTTCAGCAGATGCTTTAGCGGATGAACCAAAGGCATTTGAATTACGCCCTGAAGAAACTGATCCATGACCTATTGCAGTAGCATTTTCACCTTCTGCTCGTGCACTCCGACCAATAGCATTAGTATTATTAGCAGTTGCCTGTGCACTTCGTCCGATAGCTAGTGAAGTCTCACCAGATGCGGTAGAAGACTGTCCTACAGCAGTTGAATATGAACCGGATACCGTATTTCTGAAACCTACTGCTAAACTATGGTCACTGGTAACCGTATTTTCATCACCAAAGTGACGTGAATACTCTGTCGGATTTCCTTGTGCTTCTACATGTAATACAGTTCCCGTACCTAACGCAAGTAGTATTGCCAATGATAATGCAACTTGTTTGCTTTTCATCGTTTACTATTCCTCCCTACATCTAAAATTATAAATACAACGGATAATATATTATCATTTATAATATATATTCAACAAAACTCAGCATAAAATATGTCCATTATTAAATAATGTATTATCATTATCCTTAACTATTATTGTACTTTAAATATTAAATGAAGTAAACGATTTTTTAACAAAATAGATAAAATTATCAATTTTATCGATAAATAAAAATTCTACCAAATTCATCATACTATAAATTAATAGCATAGTAACAATATAAGGAGATAAGATTTATCTTATCTCCTTATATTGGCTATATTAACTATATTCATTATATTAGCTATACTAATTATTCTAGTTATATTGTTTGCTTTAGCTATATTACTTAGAATAGCTATATTAGTTATTCTAACTATTCTAGTTATACTAGCCTATTAGCCCAAGAATCCTCCATGACCCATCGCTATACAATCTTCTTTGGTGATTTCATCATCTGCGATGAGGCGTGGCACAATTTCATCAAAAGCAGTCGGTTTGCTGAACAATACACCACCTGGTACACCAAGAATTGGTGTGCCATCTGCACAGTAAGCAATGCAAACCATGGAACCCGGTAACACAGGCAAACCATACGTCACAACGCGATCCGCATAGCGTTTAATCGCACCTGGTGTTAAATCATCAGGGTCTACGCTCATACCGCCAGTGCAGAAAATGATATCGGCACCCGCCGCTTTCACCTTGTCGATAGCCGCCACGATATCGTCTGTATTATCCGTTACAATTTCGTGAGCTACCTTTGTAACACCAAATTCAGCACAACGTTCTTCAATGATTGGGGTGAAAGCATCTTTAATACGCCCTTCAAATACTTCAGATCCAGTCGTAACGATACCCATAGTTTTGCGTACGAAGGGCTTCACATTGAGTAAAGGCACACCGTTAGCAATCTTCTTGGCATCCTCCACTTGTTGTTCTTCTAACAATAATGGAATACAGCGCATGCCTGCTAATTTATCACCAGCTTTCACAGGTGTATTATTAAATCTCGTTACAATAGTCAGCTCTCCAATGCTGTTGATAGCGTGCAATCGTTCCACATCGACCTTGAAAAGACCATCTACATCTGCAATGGCTTCAATTTTACCTTGCGCCATAGGGCCATCATGCATGTTTTCGCCACCTGCCATATGATACAAAGCACGAGCTACATCCTCTTCGTGCAAGAAACCTTCATCTTCTGGTTCCATCACAAAGATATGCTCCTTACCAAGATCCAAGAGTTTAGGAATGTCCTCTTCTGTAATTACATGTCCACGGCGGAAGGGCGTGTCTTTCACCTCACCGATGACGATTCTTACGAGATCGTGTAATAATATTTGCCCTACGGCATCTTGTGTTCTAATAGATTTCATAATATCTCCCAAGCGATTTATAAATGCTTTACATATCTTACCTATTAATCATATATAATTAACAATGGTTAAGCTGTAACTCAAGTCACCCTATAGAATACGTATAAGATTTAACCCATTTGTGCAATTACATAGAACAGAGTAAGCGTGCTACTAATACACCAATCCAACAAAGAATTAGACCTCCTATTATTTGCACCACACCGTACCAAAGTGCTTGTACATAAGATTCAGCCATCATAAGCTGTAGCATTTCAAAGGCAAAGGTTGAAAAGGTGGTAAATGCACCTAGCCCACCTACAACGAGGAAAAATCTCGCCCACTGAGGTAGATCTGGCTTTTGCATATAAAGGCCTAAGACTAAACCGATAATGAGGCAACCAACGAGGTTTACTACTACCGTACCATACGGAAAAGAGCTGACCTTTGTCATAACCCATTCACCGAGAGCCATACGGCATAAGGCCCCAGTGGCGCCACCGAGGGCAACGGCTATGTATTTTTCCATAGTGCCTCCTTTACTTACGATAACATACTAGATGTTATGATCACATTACTATAGCATACATGTAATACTATTTTCACAATTCGTGTAATTATCTGTAATAGCCGATAATTATCTACTTTTCTATATTAGTCAGACGCTAACAATCTCAGTATACTATATTTAGAGAGTAGGGAAAAGGAAGGAGTCCCTATGAACCCCTCGGCTACACCGCTCACCGAACTGCGGATCAACACGTACGAAGACCCGTTTTTACAACATCAATATGTTTGTTTAGGTCATAAAATCGCCATTATTCGTGTGTCCCTAAATATGTCTCAACAAGAGTTAGCTCGTCACATTGGTATCAGTCGTAGTTATTTAAGTAAATTAGAATGTGGTACAGGCATCTCGGGCATGTCTTTAGAAATTCTTTTTAAAATCGCTCAAGCCTTTCAAATCAACGTAAGTCAGCTCGTAAGACTGCGTGTTATAGATTATAAAAACTGTAATGCGCACCTAACATCACACTATAAACGGCTAGAGTTTCTGAACCACACCAAGAGAACGTCTCGAAACCAAACAAAAGCAAACTAATCTAATGATCTAATATAGCTGTTAATTAAGTACAACAAATGATAACTACCTTATATTAAGATAATCTATATTAAATTTGGATTAGATATTCAAAATAATAATCAAAAAAGCTCCACCATTGGCGGAGCCTCTCATATGTCATTATGCCCATTGCATCAGCATCAGCATCAGCAAACATTATACTTCATTAAGTTTTTTATGCTGTACTTCCGCATTTGCTTTTTTGAAGATAAATGCATTGTTGATATGCTGACGCATAGCCGTTTCTGCTGCTACTTCGTCGTGGCGTTCAATAGCGTCTACGATTTGGTCATGTTCATCATCACAGTCATGTGTACGTACAGCATTGAAAGAACTGATGTACATGTCACGATTAACGCGTTCACGGAAACCTGCTAAATAATCTACAATACGTTCATTGCCAGAGTAATGAGCAATCATTGTGTGGAATCGGCTATTCACATCAACACGCTCTGTAGCATCTTCGATTTCGTGCATCTCTTTACAAAGCGCTCTTAACTCTTGCACTTGCTCAGACGTAGCATGGCGAGCACACAATCTAGCACCAAGTCCTTCCATTACTTCGCGCACTTGGTAAAGTGCTACGATTTCCTCTGGAGTGTCAGCTTTTACAGTAACACCTTTCCAAGGAACGATAACTACGAGATTATCTTTAGCCAATTTACGGAATGCTTCACGCACAGGTGTAGCACTCACTTGCAATTGTTCTGCAATTTTTACTTCGTTAAGCTTCTCTTGAGGCATCAATTTGCCTGTTAAGATAGCTGTTTTTAATGTTAAATATACTTGTTCACTGAGAGGTAATCTTTCGATAGAATCCACTGCGGACAATTTGTATTTATCTTTTGAACTTTGTCTTCCCATTACTATCCCCTAAACCTTACTAACCATTCGTGCTTTCACACTTTCAAAGAACGGTTAAAATGAGTATAATATAGTATACAACATATCTTAGAAAGTATGTTGTGCGAAATTAAGTGCATACATTACAATTATAGAACTCATCATTAAGACTGTCAATTTAACTATAGATAATAGCTATATCTCATTTTTGAAAGTAAGGAAGTATACTATGAGCCGTTGTTTGATTATCATCAACCCTGTCTCAGGAGGAGGTGCAGCGCGCCGTTATGCCCTCGATTTACAATGGAAATTGAGTACCTTGTTCGAAACGATTGAGGTCAAATTCACCAGAGGCGAAGGCGATGCTACACGTTTTGCTAAGGACGCTTGTGAACGCGGGTTTGATGCCGTATTCTGCATGGGTGGTGACGGCACTGTTAACGAAACCGTTAATGGTATTGCCCAAGGTGGATTCTCCTGTACCTTTGGGTTTATCCCCGTTGGTACAGTAAATGATATGTCTCGTGCGCTCGGCATTCACCAAAATCCAACGCAAGCTATCAGACGTATCGATATCAATGAAACTCGAACCATTGATATCGGCCGTTGTAATGATCGGTATTTCTGCAATAATATTGCAGCTGGCGTTATTCCTAAGGTTGTAGATGAAGTTACACCAAAGGAAAAGAGCATACTCGGCCCTCTCGCGTATTTCTTGAGAGCAGGCCAAGCGTTGTTCACTACAAAGGACTACACGTACCGCATCAAAACAGAGGACGATGATTTCATTTGCAAATCTCCTCTCGTTTTAGCCCTACTTACCAATGTAGTATCTAGCTTTGAGCGTTTTATGCCAGAAGCCTCTGTAGATGATGGTTATATGCGTATCATCATCTTCAAAGAATATTTTATCCTCGATATTCTCAGCGTATTACCACTCATTATCAGTGGTGCCATCTATAACTCTCGTTATACAACGACATTAACTGTGAAAAAAGCTCATATCGAACTTCTATCTGACGTCGATGATTTATCGACCAATATGGATGGTGATGCAGGTCCTGCTATGCCAGTAGACATTGAAGTATTGCCGCGCGTACTCAAAGTATTTGCACCTGCAAAGCATAAAAAGAAAAAAGCCTTAAATCTGCCTAAACTACCACATATATAACAAGTAATTGGTAACACAAAAGCTCTCTATCAACGAATAGAGAGCTTTTGTGTTTATTAATTTATAAGAATCTATACACTTTAGTCCACAATAATTGCATCATGCAAGCGGAAACTATAGATATAGCAAGCTTTTACAGGCATCCCCGTCAATCGCTGCAAGGCCTCTTTATAGAGATCCATTTGGATTTTATAGCGCTTGATGAGGTCTTCTCCGGATGTAACGCGATCCGTTTTGTAATCTACGAGAACCCATTCACCGTTCTCTTCAAAGGTCGTATCAATAATACCTTGAAGGAAGAGATTTTCCCCATCCTCTAAGGTGTCGTATACGCGTTTTCCTTCAAAGAGCATGCTAAACGGCAATTCTCGTTCGATACGTTTTGCCCTAATAAGGCGCTTACCAAGATCAGAGCTGAAAAATTTATACAAACTTATATCGCTTAATAAATTTCTCTCTTCCTCTGTGAAAGTCCCTTTCGCCACCAGTGCATCTAGTTCTTTTGTCAAAGAAGCTTGCGTATACTCAACAAGAGGCAACCATTGCATAGCCTCATGCATCAAGGTACCCCATTGAGCACCTGTCAATATATCTTCTTCGGACTGTAGTGCTTGTGGCTTTCTACCGAATACGGAATTTGCTAATTCATCCTCCGAAACTATAACAGGCTGAACACTAATATTACTAGTGTCATCGGCATTAAGATTCGGGTTCGTTGTATCTAGCTTGATAGCCTGAACCGCATCCGACACGGCTCGTTTAGCACTCAAATCTACCGTTGCAATCGGTTCATTTAGAGTATCAATAGTTCCTGCTTCAAATTCTCGCTCTTGGTAGCGTCGTTTCAATTCACTAACGGAAATTTTCGCTGTCCGACGAGTAGCATCGCTGTACGGATAGTTATAGTTAAAGCGATTCACGATTTCCTGTGGCAACTCTACAGAATTAACCGCTTTCAACTCCCGAACTTTATTGATTGTAGTCTCATCGACATCTGCTTTATAATCAAGATCACCATAAAGAGAGCCATCATGGATCTCAACCTTTAAACGACACTGTTTATCAGACAAATCAAAATAGGTAGGCCCTTCGTATTCAATAGCTACACGCAACGGATTACCACCATCTAAGTGACGAGCAAAGCCCATGATCAGCCAGTCTAGATAACTATTGGCTTGCGTGATAATATCTGTCGGTAACTGTTGAGTTTCTACGGAAGCCGCATTTTTAATGAGCTCACCCATGGTGCTTAATACACCTTTAGAATTTTTAAAGCCTTTAATAAATCCTGTCATGAATAGCTTATCTCGTGCCCGTGTCAAGGCAACATAGAGAATGCGCTGCTCCTCCGCCTTGAGGGCCGCCTCTTTTACGTCTTTCACATAGAACCAAGGCATGGTCGGAAAGGACACTCGAATATCTGGAAAATATCCTTTCAAACCAAGTCCTGCATTTTTATCGATAAGAAGCTCTGAACGCAAGTCCATCATATTGAATCTTTTTTGTACACCAGATAAAAATACTACAGGGAATTCAAGGCCCTTACTCTTATGGATGGTCATGAGGCGCACCACATTATCTGTCTCGCTCACCACATTGGCAAGTGGCATATCTTGGTTGCTGTCGCGCAAGCTTTCCACAAAGCGCAAGAACCTAAAGAGCCCGCGGAAGCCAGAAGCTTCATAGCCCTTAGCTCTATCATATAAGGCAAGCACATTAGCACGGCGCACGAGACCATTCGGCATAGCCCCTACATAGTTTACGTAATCTTGAGATTCGTAAATATCCCACAACAAATCGGTCACACCATGGCGACGCGACAAGGTGCGCCACCGCTCCATATGGCCAATGAAAGCTAATAAGCGCTCATCTTGAGCCTCTTCTGCATAGGTTGGCATGAGCGACCATAGAGAACCCTCACCAGACAGTCGCAATGCGCCTAGTTCGTTCGCATCAAGGCCTACCAGGCCAGAGTGCAATACGGCAGCCATCGGCAAATCTTGTTCCGGATTATCTATGATGGATAACAATGCCAATAAAAGTTGAATCTCTTGTGCTTCAAAGTAACCGTCTCGCTCATTTACAACCGCAGGAATCCCCGCTTGACGCATGGCTTCTACGGCACGCGTCCCCCAACCCGCCAAGGATCTGCGCAAAATAGCAAAGTCTCGCCACTCGATTTGACGGAATGTGCCATCTGGATTTTGCACCTGTTTCTTAGCAACATGGATTTCCTTGATTTTTTGAATGATGAAATCTAGCTCACGCTCGTTGTTTTCAGGGTCATCCCCTTCATCTTCGTCACTTTCACTAGCACCAAGGGTATCCTTACTCACATCTATGAGCTGTAATTCCACGTCGCCTCCAACCCAATCCTCTGGTGCATCCTCTACGATGCGGCCCGGAATGAGCGATTCAGCCTCTGTATAATTAAGCTCTGCCGCGTCTTCCGTCATGATTTGGTAGAACAAAAAGTTCGTAGCAGCCAAAATATTTGCGTCAGATCGGAAGTTTTTCGCCAAGTCGATACGTCGCTCTACCGCATCAGTCCCCCCGTAGGTGTTGTATTTCTCCATAAACAGAGAACTATCGGCCATACGGAAGCTATAAATAGCCTGTTTCACGTCCCCCACGTAGAACCTATTATCGACGCGAGAAATCAAGTTGATAATCGTCTCTTGAACGCCGTTCGTATCTTGGTATTCATCGACCATGATTTCTTTGAAAGTATCTTGCAATTCCTTTGCCACTTCAGACGGCTGAGGATCATCCTCTGTGCCAGATTCAACGAGAAGAGCCAAGCATAGATGCTCAAGATCGCTGAAATCCATGATGCCTTGCTCTTGCTTCATGTCTCTATAAGCTTTATGAAAAGCAATCGTCAGCTCTACAAGGCCTTCTATGATTGGATATTGAGCCTTAAACTGCTCTTGCAAGGTAGCTTCCGGAACGGTGAATATAGCGGTTTGCATGGCTTTGAGGTCATCTTTATTTTGACCTCCTAAAGATTTAAACTCTGCTACCAACATAGGGTCATAAGCTTGTGCCTCTTTTGAACCCATACGGAATTGATCCTTAATAAAGGTATCCATATGCTTACAAGCATCGCCCATATCATTCCAAGATTGAGCTGCTGAAAGCATACTTAGTGCAGCCAGTTGATTATCGTATATATTTTGCCATTTATGAGGACCTACTGGATCAAGTAAAATTTGCTCCATCCGCTCTAAGCGCTCTCGAATACGGTCGATAACCGCTAAATGATTCGACCACATATATTCGCCCCACATCGTATCACTAGGGTTTATGGTCATCGCCTCTTTATAAGGCTCTAAGGCTTTCCTTAGCCATCCATCAGGATTAGCAAGGGACATGGCGTAGTTATATAGGGACATAATCTTTGCCGTTAAGCCCGCATCGGATTTATCGTCGCTGAAGAAGTCCGCTAGCTCATAGATATTATAAAGACCCTCTTCATAGGATTTAGTTAATAAATCAGCCAGTACCTCTTGTTGTAGCAATGCCATTTCTGCTTCATTGCCGATACGAGCCGTTGGATTAATATCGAGCTTGTAGAAATAGGACCGGATTACCCATTGGCAAAAGGAGTGCAATGTAGAAATATGAGCAGACGGCAATAGATTGAGCTGTCGTTCAAGGCGTTCTTGCATTGCTGCATCCTCAGTGGATTCCATGGCTTTAGCCAAAGCAAGGCCAATACGAGCACTCATCTCTTGAGCTGCAGCCTTTGTGAAAGTTACAACCATGAGTTCTTGAACCGATAACGGATTATCCATATCTTTAAGACGCGTAATAATACGCTCTACGAGAACTGCCGTTTTACCAGAGCCGGCCGCAGCCGCAACAAGTAAGGTCTGATTATCTAAGGAGGAGTCCTTAGGAGCTATGATGGCAGACTCCTGCTCTGGCGTCCATTTAACCCCCATGGTTTTCACCTCCTTCGCTACTATTATTTCCGTCATTATTATTATTTTTTTCGTTGCTGTTATTTCTGTCGTTACTGTTGTTTCCGTTGTTTCCGTCGCTTAAGACCTCTTTCATCCGTTCTAATGCATCATCTTCAGACAATCTAGACAAATAATTATATCGATTACGGCTAGAGTCAAAGCGACATACCGTTCTATAATCGCAGTATGTACAAGGTCTAAAGCCATTCAATTGATATGGCTTAATCGGAAACTGTCCGTCCCCAATATGACGGCCCGTCTCAGCCATCACGTGATTTGTATAACGGCACATTACATCAAATTCACCAGTACTCTTAACCTTACGTAAATCTCTACTGGAAATGGTTTGATCTTTCTTCGTAGCAATCGGCACATAAGGGCCTCGTTTAGAACCATAGGACAAAAACTTATTGTCAATATGCGTCAACAGCTCTATATCATCGGAGAAGTACCCACTGTTTTGCCAAGCATCGCTTTCATTAGTCAACGAAACAGCATCTTCATAAGATATAGGCGCATCAGCAGGGATTTTCGGGTTCTTCACGTAAGAGTAAACCACCGCTGCAGGGGACATAGATTCGCCATGTGTTTTACCATAAGCGGATTCTAACGCTAGCAGATAGGTCATGAGTTGCAGTTTAAGGCCATAATACACATCTTGGGCCGTCACATGAGCGCCACCCGATTTGTAGTCGATAACCATACCATAGGTTTGACCATCCCGTGTATATTCGTCGATGCGGTCAATTTGCCCGATGAGGCGCAAGTAACGGTCTTCACCAAGAGGGACTCGAATAGGATCCCATCCACCTTGACGACCAAAGTCTTGCTCTAAATACTTCGTATCAAAATCACTACGCTTAGACCATTCTACGAGGCGGTCTACCGTCACATGCAATGTTCTCTGTACACGCTGTTCGATGGCCTTTTGATAGGCATCGCTCGTTTCTTCACCCAGCTGATTTTCTTGTAAGATTTCGTCTGCCACAGTGCGACATAGTTTTTCTTGTTCCTCTTCGTCAAGGTCACGCCATTGTTTGTTATTTTCTAATAGATAATTTCCTAAGCGCTCTAAATTAGCATGTAGGAATGTACCAATTTCAGGAGCACCAAAGGAGCGTACACGACGCGGTTCTAGTTTCAAACCATATTGAGCATAGAACTTAAACGGACATTGTTGGTATCGTTCAAGGCGCGTCACAGAGCCAGACATATAGCCTTTAGACAAAAATAGACCATTCACTAAATCCTGCGTTATGACAGGCACATCGTTATTATCTCGAATGCCACGTGACACCTCCGCTAAACGAGGACGATAGGTTTCGCTTTCACGAGCCCAGTTATAGAGGCCCCACCAAAGAGGATTGACCTCAAGTCCGCTAAAGAGAGCACCCCAGCGCTCGGATAATAAAGATAGACTTTGAAGTGGTCGCCACACGTAATCCGTCTCTGTATCAGGTGCAATGGAGAGAGGAATTTCTACCGCCTGATCTACGTACCCAAGGGATTCTAATCGTTTCACAATGAGGGACGGCTCAAGACCGGTTCCATCCTCACCAGAGCCCGCATAGGACAAGGTCAACGAATCGGATGCCCGCGTCATGGCGAGGTATAATAGGAAATTCTCGTTGAAAGCCTTCGGCAAAGCACCTTCTGCTAAGGTAATGCCTGCATCGGCCAATTCTTGACGCTCCTTGTCCTTGATGAGTCCTTCATCGCCCATACTTTGAGGGAACACACCTTGGTTGAGGCCCATTACAAACACCTTAGGCCACCACTGGCTGTAACCACGTTCGATGGTGGTAATCACCACATGATCTAAAGACGGAGGAATCATAGAGTAGTTTACATCGCTAAGGCCTTCTTCGAGGAGGAGCATCATCTCATCCAAGGTCAATATTTCATCCTTCATGACCATAGAAATTTCGTCTATAAAGGAAAGGACCGCATTGTACATCTGTTCATGACTAGCTTTAGCTTCTTGATCACCTATAGTTTCTGCATCCTTCGCCCATTCATAAAGGCGCTCTGGCACTTGCAATGTTTCTAACAAACTATATAATTGAGCTCCCCATTCTGCGCCCGTATGTCCATCACTATAAGCCGCAAAATCAAACCACGGAGATAAAACATCCATAATGGTTTGTCTTGCTTTGTTTACACGTGCTCTGCGTGGTGCATCTACGTGGTTATCTTCATTTTGCCCCTCATAAAAGCCTCGTAGGTACGGCCAGCTTTCACGTTCCCATTTATAATGGTCGATACCAAACTCGAGAACGTAGTTCTCTAGCTCATCTACAGCCTCACGAGTAAGCGGCATCAAGTCCGTCTTGAGCAAGAGGAACATGCTGTCTCGACTATAGTTATGACGTACGATATCAAAGAGAGCCGTCAACAGCTCGCCTAACGGATGGTTTTTCATAGGCCGCTGACGGTCGATAAAGTGCGGAATACCGTAGCGAGCAAAGACCTTTTCTAGGGTGTCACCATAGGTTTCAGACTCGCGGAGCATAATACATACATCTCGGTAACGCGCCTCTTCAGATGATTCTACATAGGCTAAAATGTGACGAGCTACAGCATCTGCTTCGCGTTCCCGGTTATAGCCTCGAATAAGCGGAATCGTTTCATCTGTAGAGTTTTTCTTACTAGGGCTAATAAAGTAATTAGACTCTAACTCTCGAACAATTTGAGGCCCTCGTTTTTCCTCAAAGCCAACCCAGTTGATACTAGAGCCATAACGAGCGACTAAGGTGTCGTAAATTTCTAAAGGGCGGCTGAAGAGATGCTCCCCTCGACGAGCTAGATTTAACGCCTTTGGAGCCATCGGTAAATCGATAGTAATAACGGCCTCCTTCGCCAAGTCAAACAAGGTATAAATCAACTCATAGTGTGTGGGCGTAAACCAATGGAAACCATCGATAAAGACGTGACTATTCTCCATGAGAGGAGATTGTGGCAATGCCTCTACGATTTCCATGATAGGATCGATGTCGCGCTCCCCATGGCGACTGAGTTCTTCTTCATAGGCAGACATACAAATAGCTAGCTCGCGCAATTTCTTTTGTAATACTTTATTTTTAACAGATTCTGCCCCTCGTTCTAGGTCCACAGGGCCTACACGGAAGGCGCGAAACTCAGAAAAGAGTTGTTGCAATACAGAGGAAAACTCAGGTCGCTTTGTGGCCTGTTCTAACAGCCCGAGTTCCTTTTGCTTTCGTTTCATTACAAGGCGCAACAACATAGACCGGCCAAAGCTTGATAAACTTGATTGACCGACCCCTTTTGAGCCTATCGATTGATATATCTGATAACCCAAACGACCAAAGCCTACGACGCGAACCGTAGTAAAGCCTTTCTCAGGCATAAATTCAGCTAACTCCCGTTCCACCCGATAGGTGGCAGGTTCAGGAACGAGCAAAATTATTGGTTCCCCTGGACAGTCTGTCATGACCTGACGTATGCGTTCATATACGGCGCGCGTCTTGCCTGATCCAGCTCGTCCATAATAGACGCTAATACTCATGAGACCTCCCTAGTGAAACTTTCACCATCTCAATTAATATAATCCACAAATTTATATTGCTCATATCAGTTAACGCATTAGAATAGCACTACACAAATTAATTGTAGCACTATACGAATTAGATATAGCATCAAACGAAATTTTTCGATATAATAAATTACTATACTGATTATTATTATATAGTAATATGACATTCTATGGCTAATTGTACAATATTTGACTCATTTGATTATATTTATTTATAATTAAGATAATATTTTATATTTTATTTACAATTAGCATGAATTCCTATATAATACAAGTTAGTATCTGTGTTATTTGTAAAATCATGTATTTAGGAGTAAATTATTATGAACAAAAAACATTTAGCAACTGCTTTTGCAGTGTTTGCAGCGACAACGATGTCTTTCTCTACTTTTGCTGCAACTATTGATGCTAATGCACGCGCTTACGAACGTGCTTCAGCAGAACAATATTCTTATCCTGCACCACAAGCGGCTACGCCAGCTTACCAAACTAGTTATGCCACAAGTGCACCACGCCCTGGCTACAAACCATTGCCAGCAGTGCCTTATACAGCAGGTGATATGGCTCAACAAATGCCTGTATCTAAAGAATTAGGTGATCCAATCTTTGTGGCACCACAAACAACAGCTGTAGGTCTTCAAATCATGGATCCTATCCCTACTGAAGCCCAACCTGTATACCAAGAAACTGTAAACTCCGTAACAGCTAATGGCAACGGCAGCTCCTACGTTTCTCGCTACAAAGCTAACCAATTGAACTCTTTCGACTTGTTGTTAAATGGTAAAACTTACACATATGACTTGCCTGCATACACTAACGGCTACCAAGTGAAAACTGCTAGCTCTTACAACCGTGCTGGCAACGGTGTTGCGAATGTATTCTCTACAAACGTAATCACTGAAGCAGTTGTAAACAACAACTCTTTGCGCATCACTGTAAACATGACTCAACCAACAGCTGTAGCAGCTGCTAAATTGCATTCCATGCAACAATCTGGTCAAGTAGCAAGTGGTGAAGTAGCTGCATTGTTCGCTTACAATGAAAGCTATGATGGTGTAAAACAAGCAGCTCATTATGATATTTTTAACAACAACGGTCGTTACATCGTTGTTAAATCCGGTGCTGTAACTGTACCAAATGGTGCGCAACACCCTTATGCAACTGCATTATTCGCAGTAACCGAAGACACTGTAGCAGCTGTAACCGTATCTGGCAACACTGCTGAAGCTTCTGATTTAGTAAAAGGCACTGCATATGCAATCGCACAATCTGCTAAGGTGTCCAACAATAAAGTATCTACTAAATCTAAAAAATAATTCGTTACGAATTTAATTGTATCTGGTGAAAGCCCCCAACTTTCGCTAGCACAAAAGGCTATAAATCACTAACTCCCCCAATGAGGCAACTCATTAGGGGAGTTTTTATGTTCTTTATATTACAGTTGTATTATAGTCCCGTTACAGTCGTATTATAGTGACGTTATAATCGCGTAAAGACCTCTAATGCCTTATACGCCATTAATCGATAACCGCGCTCGTTGGGGTGTACCTCTCCGGCAAAGACAATTTGTCCAATTTGATCCGCTTCAAACAAGGTGGTATAGAAATCTATGACCTTAATATTACGCTCCGCTGCGTAGGCTTTTAGCTGTTCATTAACCTCTCGTACAACCAGATTTAATCCATCCATATCGCTATCAATTTGAGTTTCTAAACCGATGATTACCGTCCCTTTTGTACTAGCAAATTCGATAGCTTTCACCAAAGTCTTATACACATAGCTACTATCTCGACCTTGTAAAATATCGTTAGTGCCACACATCAAGAAAATATGATGTGTTGGATCGGATACAGCAGTAACCGCCCAATTTTCAATATTATATATCATCCCCTGTACGGAGCAGCCATCTTCACCATAATTTGTAAAATTAACGTTCTCTATGGAAGCATCGCAGATTTCGACCCAACCGCGTCCATAGGGTACATCATAGCCACGCGTAATGCTATCGCCAAAACAGATGATTTCCATTTACATCCCTCCTGTACTATGACTCAATCATATAATAAAAGAACACCATACACAATATACATATTAATTACAAAAAGGACCCGTTTTGAACTACCCTCCAATTAGACGCAATTTTTAGAAGGACAGTTCATTTACGGATCCTTTTATATTATTTAAGACGAATGAAGAACAATGCACAAGCACCGATGATCGGCGCTATGGCGATAGACATCAAGGACATTTGGTAGCTGCCCGTCATAACAAGGACATTGCCCAAGAGTAATGGCGCCAAGAGAGCACCGATTTGGTTAAACAAATTTACAAAGCCCGCTGTTGTGCCGCGTAAATGAGGTGCTGCCGATTGAACTACAAGAGCATTAGTCAACGCACTATGCATAAAGGCACCAATACCGAGGATTGGACCTGTTACAAAGAGCATATTTGGATTTGCCGTACTTGCAAACAAGATTAAAGCGGGCGCAAATAAGAACATAACGAGCGCCGCTAAATGGTTCTTCTTAATTGGCAAAATATCAGATAAAATACCAATAGTTGGTTTCGCAATGAGCGCAGCCGTACCGAATACGCTCATGACTTGGCCTGCATAGATAGCAGTTACACCTAATTGTTTAACCATGTACAAGTTCGCCCATTGCGTTACGCCCCAAGTCGTACCTGTTGCGAAGAAGCCTGCAATTGCCAAGCAACGAATGTTACGGTTAGAAACGATGTGCTTCAAGTTTTCTACTAAAGATGTTTGACCTACGCCAAGTTTAGCAGCTGCTGCAGAAGCCTCCGCTTCCCGTTGTGCAAGGATTTCTGCGCTTGGCTTACGCACCGTGAAGTAACATAACACGAGTACTACCAATGGCAAGATAGCTGTAGCAAGGAATGCAGTTTGCCAGCCGTAATGTGTAGCTACATACGGTGCATAAAGGTTTACCGTAGTAATACCAAAGGAAGTACAACTCATGAAGATACCTACGGCCGCACCGCGTTGGTTAGGACCGAAGTGATCTCCGATAGCGCTCAAGCAAGAAGCTTGTACAGGACCAGACATAACCCCTAGCAAGAAGCGCAAACCCCAAGCCATGGTATAGTCTGTAATGGTACTCATCAAAGCTGTTACAGCGGCCATACCGATCAAACTAAACAAGATGGTGCGTCTGTAACCGATTTTATCGGCTAAGATGCCGCCTGGTAATACCGTTAACGCATAACCAAAGTAAAAGGCCGAAATATGTTGAGCCCCCATCTTAGCTGTGAAATGCAACGCCTCATTGAGGATAGGCATAACAGATGCCCAGGACAAGCGCATAACAAAGCTCAACAAGAACGTGAGCCACACACTAAGGAGAATTAAAATCTGAGTTCGCGAGAAACTAAGTCGATTCATAGGAGCTCCTTTCTAAAGACTACCTAATAAATATTAGATTGACTTCCACTCATATCATAATAACAATCTAACTAAAAATGTGTAACTATACTTAATTGGCTAATCCATTTCAGACGAATTATTAAAATATCACTACCAATATAATATATTAAGTACTTTGATAATCAGTTCATTAGAACTCACGATACAAAACTTGCTTCGACCCAAGATTCAAATTCTTCTCCAGTTAATGTTAACACATGCTTAAAATAGAACCCCTTATATTTTTCCAAATCAAATCTTACTAAAGGGGTATGTGCCAATTTACCCAATATTCCCCCTATTTCTACCCTACTAGAAGATTCTTGAACCAATAATTCTTTTTCATCATTTGTTAACGGTTTTACATCTTTATCATATACCAGTATAAAATCTAATTCCTCACGAGTTTTACTTATATTAGTATTAACAATATCACATAATAATAAAAGTGAAGCTTGAATTTTATCTTTAATCTCTTTATTATTAAAATTCCTATTTTTAAATTCAATCAAAATTTTATGTGTATCATCCCACTTCAATGCGTCACAAGATTTACATACTGTATATGACATAGACAGACATTTAGTGTATTCTTGCTTAATAGAGTCAAAGTCAAATACTATACCTTCACAATTTGTCATGTATTCTTGATTTGCTGTATCTTTTGATGTTTCTTTTAAACTTTTTAAACAGCCTACATATTTAAAAAAGTAATCTGTCATAATCTATACCTCAAGTTTTCAAGCTTCTGCAGCGGTTTTACTAACTTTTTATAAATTAAATCAATTTCATTACTTACATCATCAAATGTAACACTCTCACTATTTTCTATACATTTTGACAAGTAATATTTACATTTATCATTAATATTATGTTTAGCAACATATACCTCTATTGCATTTAAAAAATATGGACTATGTGTAGTTATAAGAATATGTAAGTTAAACTCTTTCTGCAATAATACGATTAATTCGGCTAATATTAGTTGCCATTCTGGATGAAGATGTATCTCTGGCTCATCTAGTATAATAACACCATTATTACTAATACCACCACTTAAAAGTAATTTTTTTAATATAGCAAATGTTTTAATACCTGTCGATAAATTTTTAGCATTTAATCGTTTCTTATTATAAACATAAAACAAAGTACTATTAGCAAAGTCAAGATTACCTGGAACAATACCATTAATAAGATCCATTACTTTTTGGAATTTACTATTACTTACTATACTATCAATATTATTAATACTTTTACTTATTACTAACTTTTCTAATGTATTTCTTCTATGATTAGTGTATATTGAGTGATCTACAAATAGACCATTTAATACATCATCTAAAATAAAAGGATTATCTATGTAAACCAAATTAACATTAATTTGAGATTTTGGAAGAGATTTAATAAATATAGTATTATCAGAATCTATTTTAACAACTACCTTCTGATTAGAAATACTTACAGAAATAATACCCTCTAAAGCTTCAAAAATATTGATAGTTTGTCCATTAAACTCATTGAATAACTCATTAGATAGAATATGCTTAATATAATCCTCCATATTTACTAACAAAATCTCTTGAACTTTTTTTATTAGTTCGCTCCACTCATTTAAACCTTTAGCTTTACGAACCTCAGAACTTAAGTATTTATTCAGAACCGACTCAATCTCTAACTCATTATTCCTATTAATAGTATTAACTTTTAATAGCTCCTTTATCAATATATTAGTATCAATATCGTGTATAATTAAATTTTTATTTTTTTGATCAATAAAAGGGCTAGAAAAAGAGTTTGTACAGAAGCTATCTATAATATTTTCCAATGACTGAAATTTATCCATATATAGTTTCTGTTCAATATTATTTAAACCATTAAAAATAGAAAATAACGCTTTACCAATAGTGCTTTTACCAGTATTATTATCACCTGCAATCACAGTAATTCCCTTTATATCAATGTCTGCAGTTTTGACTTTAGCTATATTTTTAAGTGTTATTCGCATTATTACCTCACAATAATATCTCTTCTATAAAATATTAATCTAGTTCTATCGTCAGAAAAGATTTTAATGCTATTCTTAATAATAAATGTATCTTATTTCATCATATATCATAAACATCTACAATATTCTAACTATAGTTATTAATATTTTTATATAATATACGTTCATAAAACATATTCCTAAAATATTCCTCTGATTATTCTAATATGAAATCTTCTTTATCGCCATAGAAAAGAATAACTTGCTTAAAACAAACGCCCTCTAGGAGTCTCCTAAAGAGCGTGTGTTAAATCAATTATGTCATATCAGTGCTAATCAAAATTTTATAATTATTTGACTTCAAAATAATCTACTAACTATATACGAAAACAATTATAAGACTATACTTATATCCTCTTATCAGTACTATATTATTAACTTATACATTAATATTTCTTAGACTAAAGTCAACTTTTATAAAATAATTCCTGTAATCGATCAATTTCTTTTTCAATAAATTTAATTCTACTCCATATTATATTACACCAAGAAGATTCATCAATTTTTTCTATATCATTTTCTAGATTAACCCATTTTGATTGACACGTATATATTGTTGTCATATCATTTTGTCGTTCAACTCTATGAATAAAACTTCTTGTCAACTCTGTTCGTGATTCATTTGCATAACTACAAAAACTGTCATAATAATTAATTTCATCAGAATTAATTAATCTTATATACTCTATTCTTATACAGTATCTATGTTTCAATTTTAACTCTTCATAGTTATTCAATGTTATTAGCTGTACTCTAGCTATACAAGCCCTTTTTTTTATATCATAAAATTTTAAACGAAACCCCATAAGAGCATCTTCTTCATCATCTTCTGTATGATAACCTAATTTATCAAACCCTTTACAAGAGAATTCTAATAGCATTTCATATTGATCTCTATAAATACCTTCTTTAAAAGCTTTACTCGTTGAAGAGTTAACACTACACTTATATATTATAATAATAATAATAATCACAATGATTTCAAACATTTTCAATCACTCCCATAACAATGAATTCATTTTTTCATATTAGCATAATAACTAAAAAAAATGAAGATATAACTTTATAGTAGTTTTCTATTATTAAATTCTATTATTTAATAGTCTTCTAGTTAAAATATACTCAAATTTACGACTTAATACTATAATCATTAACAATGTAAAATATTATTTTACAGCCAAAGTTATATATTCTATGTGATTATATAATAAAAAAGCCAGAAGACTATATAATCCCTACACTTCTGTAGATTTTATAGTACTTCTGGCATATTACTGTTTATGTGGCGGAGAGGGTGGGATTCGAACCCACGGCCCCTTGCGGAGTCACTGGTTTTCAAGACCAGCTCCTTAAACCACTCGGACACCTCTCCATAACGGTATTATTATATCAGATTGGTCTAATAATAAGCAATAACGTAATAGTTAATCAAGCAAGAAAGCTGGCTCATAGCCAGCTTTTTTCATGTATAGTTAGTGTTGAATCAAACTTTCAACTATTGCTCCAACATCTTAGAACAAGTCTTTTTTCCACATACCAAAGATGGCAATGGCAGAGCAAATAACAGAAATAACGACAACTTTCACAAAGCCGTCTGGATCATCTTGGAACGGCAAGTGCACGTTTGTCCCCCACAAACTGAATATGATGGTTGGCACGGCCATTGTAATGGTAAGGGTCGCCAACATTTTCATAACCATGTTGAGGTTATTAGAGATGATAGATGTGAAGGCGTTCATCATGTTCATCAAGATATTGGAATACATTTCAACCATCTCGATGGCCTGTTTATTCTCGATGATAACGTCCTCTAGTAAGTCCTCATCCTCTTCATACATCTTGAGCAAATGTCTATACGTGCTGTGTCCACGCAAGCGCAATAGACGTTCCATAACGGTACCATTCGTGCGCAACGCAGAGGTAAAGTACGTCATGGATTTCTGTAATTCCAACAATTGGAAGAAGTCTTTGTTCTTTGTTGTATGACGCAATTGGATTTCAATGTCATCTGTACGACGATTGATTTGTTGCAAGTAGCGCAAGAACAATGTGGCTGTACGATACAAGATTTGGAACAAAAACCGCGTCTTTTTATACGTATAGAACGTAGACAGTTGGTTTGAAATGAACGGATACAACACCTCGGATTCTTCAAGACATACGGTAATAAAGAAGTCAGGTGTCAAAAAGATACCAAGTGGCACCGTATCGTACATATCATTACCACGAATCGCAGGAATGTTGATAACCACGAAAATATAGTTATCCTCTAACTCCACGTGAGAACGTTCTTCCATATCGAGGGCGGTCTTTAAAACGTCCGTTGGAATTTCCGTCAAAATGTTGATAAGGGACAACTCATCGGGGTCTGGGTTCACCAAATTTACCCAAGAACCTTTTGTGGCATCTGATACAGTGCAGTCTGAAACCAACTCTTCTTCTATGTGTTTGTACACCGTGATCATGCTATCCCTCCTTCCAACGAACATATAGTAATCATCTAATAAATTATATACTATTTTATAGCTATTATTCAATTCAATTGTGAAAGTTTTGTTTATGTAGTACATACATAAATCGCTTTATGTCTATTAAGAATGCACAATTGTATATGTTAAAAGCATCTTAAAACTATCCTTATATCAAATCTAGCGAATAGATAGATTAATAAGGCTGCTAAACTAAAAAATCCACCAAAAGATTAGACCACTAAAACTTACAGTGAGTAAGTATGCAAACAAATAATTTAAAACATATCATTAGGTTAAAGCTTATAAAAATAACCTCTATACTGGCTTGTCGCTAATATAGAGGTTATTTATTTTGACTCTAACCTTTTAGATCAGATATCTTATATTATATGCTTTATATGCTTTGTATCCTATAGCTTATATATTCCTATATAAATCTATGCGATTACTGTCGCCAAATTAACGGCGCAAGATACGAATAGAGTTCAAGATACAAAGGATGGATACGCCAGTATCACCGAATACCGCCCACCACATGGATGCATAGCCCATAAGGCCTAATGCCATGATAAGAATTTTAACGGCAATAGCGAATACTACGTTTTGCCATGCTACACGCAAAGTCGCTTTGGACAAGTCGAGTACGTGAGCGATGGCAGTCAAGGACGAACGCATGAATACAACATCTGCCGCTTCAATAGCCGCATCGGCACCGCTCCCCATCGCACCACCTACGTCAGCACCAGCAAGCACTGGTGCATCGTTGATGCCATCGCCTACGAACATAGTTGGACCATATTCGGAGCGAATATCTTGTACAACGGACAATTTATCTTGTGGCAACAATTGAGCACGAACGGCACTTACGCCAGTTTCTTTGGCAATATAATTAGCACTTGCTTCAGCATCACCTGTAAGCATGACTGTTTTAATATCTTGACCATTAAGATCTGCAATCGCTTCTGCGGAATCTGGACGAGCTTCATCAGCGATAATGATGCGACCGAGGTATACATTACCTTCTGCTACTAGTACTTCTGTGCCGTATTCAGCAGCTTCTGTTGGGTAACCTTGAACAGCATAGCGTTCCATGAGACGACGGTTACCAACGAGTACTTGTTGACCATCAACGGTGCCAACCATACCTTCACCAGCTAATTCTTGAACAAAGTCAGACGCTTCTACTACGATACCTTGTGCCTTTGCTTCGGAAACGATGCTTGTTGCGATTGGATGTGTAGATACTGCTTCGATAGCTGAAGCCATGGACAACAATTGAGCATTGCTCACATGAGAGCCTACAGTTTCTACGTTTTGTACTTTAAATTCACCAGATGTGATAGTACCAGTTTTATCAAGAGCTACTGCTTTCACATTAGCCAACGCCTCGATAACGCGACCACCTTTAAGCAAGATACCGTGTTTAGACGCATTGCCGATACCGGAGAAGAATGCGAGTGGCACGCTAAGCACCAATGCACATGGGCAAGAAATAACGAGGAATGTTAAGGCTGTGTAGATCCATTTATGCCATTCACCTGTAATAAGGGACGGAATGATAGCTACAGCCAATGAAAAAGCTACAACGATTGGTGTGTACACGCGAGCAAAACGCGTAATGAAACGGTCGATTTTAGGTTTAGAGGATGCTGCATTTTCCACGGCATCAAGAATTTTAGTAACCATAGATTCTTCAAGAACCTTATCTACACGCATTGTAATGCGACCAGATTCGTTGATACAACCAGACATAAGTTGAGTGCCAGGTACGGCGCGAACAGGTACAGGTTCACCTGTTACAGGTGCTGTATTAACGCGTGTTTCACCTTCAAGCACTGTGCCGTCTAGAGGAATTAAATCGCCAGGACGAACTTCGATAGTCCAGCCTACTTCAACCTTTTCAGGAGCCATAACTACGATTTCACCACCGCAGTCTGTATCTACAACCCGCACCTCTTGAGGACGCATGTCGACAGCGTTCATGATTTCTGTACGACTACGATCAGTTGCTTTTTCTTCGAAGAACTCACCAATACGGTAGAACAAGATAACACCTACGGCCTCAGGTAATGCATCGATAGCAATAGCACCCAATGTAGCGATAGACATCAAGAAGTTTTCATCAAATACTTCACCTTTTAGGATATTACGACCTGCGATACGCAATACTGGGAACGCAAGTAAGATATAGGCAATATAGTAAATTGGAGTTTCGATAGACTCTGGCATGCCAATGGACGGCACAACTGTAGTCAACGCTTCGTAAGCCATGAACAATAGGCCTGCTACGATAACTGCAATTGTTACAGCATCACTGCCATGATCGTGGTCATGACCGTGTTCATCTACAGACGCTTTAGATTTACGCTCATAATCTGCCACTGTAACGCCTTCTTCGATAGCATCACAAATATCTTGGATATCACGCTTTAGCGCTTCACGGTCTTCCCAAGAACCAGTCAATTTTAACTGATGAGTAGCAATTGTAAAGTTTGCAGTTTCTACCACATCCATTTTACGGATACGATCTTCAATTTTCGCTGCGCAGTTCGCACAGTTCAAATCCTTCAGCAATAATGTTTCTTCCATGATATCTCCTTTGATAATAGTGAAAGTTTCTATCCATGTATTTTAAAATATTATTTTAATATATTTCTAATACTTATTAGAGGTTTCTATTAGATATTCTTTTTATATGAATATCTGTTCATATGTTTATTTTATATTGAAAGAGATTAAATGTCAATACAAAATTATATTTACTATTATATCAAATTTTATTTACTTTAATTCTAACTATATTCACCTTATATCAAACTTCGTTCTACCAGGAATTGATGTGCTACATCAGCTGGTAATTGATGTTCCGTTTCAACGGCGTAATTCATCTTCGCCATCTCTTGATCTGTAATCGTATGATTCAAACTTTCTAATACAGGCCGCAGTTCAGGATGAGCAATCAACACTTCGCTACGCACCACATTACCAGACATATAGGATGGATATAAATGTTTATCATCTTGTAACACCGTAATCGGTGCAATACTTAATTGACCATCAGTCGTGAATATCGGCATTGCATCCACCTCTCCACGACTAATAGCCGTATATTTTAGACCTATATCCATATCTTTAGTCGCTTTAAAGCTCATGCCATACACCCGTTGTAATCCAGGATAGCCATCCTCACGACCAAAGAAATCATATTCCCCTCCTAATGTTAGGGATGGTGCTATACGAGCAAGATCAGAATACGTTTTTACGCCATAACTCTGAGCGATTTCATTACGCACCCCTATGCCATAGGTATTATTAAAGCCGTACATGCCGACCCACTCAAAATTATATTTCTCTTTATAAGCCTGTGAAAGCTCATTAAATAAGCTTTCATCATAAGCATCTGTACGTTTTAACACAGCAGACCAAGCCGTCCCCGTATATTCAGGATATATATCAAATTGGCCGGAAAGCATAGCTGGTTGAATATTTGATGTACCACCACCTACACCTTCTGTAACCTCTACAGTTAGATTAGTCTTCTTCTCGATTAATTCTTTTAAAACATTCCCCAAAATAAGTTGTTCCGTCATAGGTTTCGTTGCAATATGAATAACATCGGTCTTCACATGACGGCAATACATAGCCCAGCCACCTATACCTATCGCAATTATCGTCATAATCGAAACAAATATAATCGTATAGCGCTTCATATGAGGGCTAATACGCGTTACTCTTTCACCTAAAGAAAAGAGCGCATCAACGGTAATGGCTAATAGTGCAATCAGTAGACTACCGGCAATCGTCAAAGCACTTTGATTTGTTGTAATGCCCCTATAAATCGCCACACCTAAGCCACCAGCACCAATAAAGGATGCAATACCTGTCAAGGCAATGGTCATAACGAGCATAGTCCGTATACCAGCCATAATCGTCGGCATAGCCAAAGGAATCTCTATATTCCACAAACGTTGAATCCGCGTGAGTCCTAATGCAATTCCCGCTTCACACATGGCTTGATCAATCTGGTTAAGACCAGTAAATGTATTGCGTACCATCGGTAATAAAGCATAGATAACCAATGCAATAATAGCGGTCGTATTACCAACACCTGATACGTACAACAAGAGACCTAGCATCGATATAGATGGAATTGTATATAGGAAATTAACCACTACCATAACTGGCGCAGCTAGCCGTTTATATTCGTATATAAACACACCCAATAAGCCACCGATGATGGTAGCAATAACAGAAGCTAATACTGAAATTTCTATATGCTCCCATAACAACTGGAGAAAAAAATCATAGCGATTGATAAGTAATGATATGACATCATGCATTACATACACCGCCTTTCTAAGTTAAGAAATAAAAAACTATATAGATATACTACAGCTAACCAAATTCAAACATTTATCATCAAGCTATATTAACCCATAATATCATTGTATACCTAATTATGCCTTAACTCTAGTCTATTTACCATACACAACAAAAGCCGTTATTTATATTTATATTTATATTTACATATCATACATGTTCAGCTCTTTAATATGTCTGAAAGGAATAACAGTCCCTTGTACAGAGAGAATTTGTAATTGCTCACTAATCATATCAACAGCGCCTATAAGTTCCGTATATTTTCGTTTGTTATAGTAAACAATTCGCACCCACTCCCCACAACGTACAGATTGTAAAACTGTATTTAACTCATCTATTTGATCCTCTGACAACTCTGCCCGATTTTCTTTTGGCCTTGCTACAGCGGTTAATAAAGCTTCAAAGCCCCTCAATGCCGCAAAGGGCATAAATTGTTTTGCTCGCTGTAAGCGAGACATGCGATGTTTCATTAATGTATACCTCCCCTTACGCGACTAATGTATTTCCAATTTAGCTATTCTACTACTTATTTCCAATGTATCCATTCTACTATTTATTCCCCATTGTGCCCGCCTACCAAGGTATTTCTAAAGCGCATGGTTCCTTCCTCTTGCAAACTAGAGGCACGCAAAATAGAGTTCTTACCAAACTGCTCCTTAATAGATAGCATTGCTTCTTGTACCTGTCGTTCCTTTTCCTCTGTATTTGTAGTAAGAGTACTAAATAAGTCCACCTCTTGAGGTATGGCGGATCGATTGACTAAATCCTCAAAGCTGATTCCAATACGACGGATAAGCTCATTTTTATGGCAATGCTGCTCATATAATTTAATAACAGCCGCCGTTAACACCTGCAAAGAGTCAGTGTACTGCTTAAGCTTTTTAGAACCTCCTGTAGAGCGCACCATTTCATCTGCATAGCCGATATGCACATGAATATGGTTCGTAACCCCTTTGATTTGTAAAAGTTCTAATACCAAGGACTCTACCATTTCACGCATAGGTACGTATGTCTCTTCATAAGTATAATTGCGCAATAAAATCTGACTATGGGAGATAGAATGCTTGATAGGTCGATATGCATGGATATCCGCAATCGTACAAGGCTCACGGCCCCAAGCATGGTCAATGATGAGCTCTGCATTAATGCCGAACTCCTTGTACAACTTCGCCTCAGGCACTAAGGTAACCCCATGCAAATCATAGGCACCATATTTATGTAGTCGATTAGCAATCCCTTTGCCGATTTGCCATATATCGGTCAAGGGCTGATGATACCAGATTTTCTCTTTAAAGAGGCTTTCATCAAGATAGCCTATAAAATCAGGTGCATGTTTCGCCAAAATATCGAGGGCAATCTTGGCGAGAAACAGATTCGTTCCGATTCCAACGGTGGCATAAATCTTCGTTGCCGCTAGCACCGCATCAAGTAACATCTGAGCCAACTGACGAGGCGTCTTTTTATATAGTGGTAAATAGGGCGTGATATCGATGAAATACTCGTCGATAGAGTACACATGCACATCTTCGGGCGCCACATACTTGAGCAAGGTTCCATAAATCTCAGCAGACACCTGCATATACCGCTTCATATGTGGCTTCACCGTCAAATACTCAATATGCGGTGGAATCTGAAATAATCGACTGCGATTTTTAACACCTAACTTTTTTAAGGCAGGAGAAATAGCCAATGTAATAGCACCCTTGCCACGAGAACCATCGGCCACCACCAGAGGCGTTGTAAACGGATCCAGTCCCAAATCGGCGCATTCTACAGACGCGTAAAAACACTTCAAATCAATACACATATACAGCCGATTCGTATCAGCTGACCCCATACAAACACCTCCCTGAACCGCTAAAAAACTGGCTTTTACAAAAATTAAGAACACAAGAATTTGTATGACTAGTATAACAAAAAAACAAAGTATTTTCAAACATATGTTTGTTATTATAAAAGTAAATTTTAAGTATAAATAAAAAATCCCAAGCCTTAACTATATAGTTAGGACTCAGGATAAAATATATCTATTTTAAAGAGAAAAACGAACACCTTGTGATTTAAACCTTTTTGGATTTTCCACTAGCTGCTTATAAATATCAAGCGCCTTTGATGTTTCTAAACTTTTAATCGGTTGTAAGATCATCTTATTGCCGTAATACTGCTGCTGTAACTCATTAAACTTATTTATACTTTCGATATCTTGTGGATTTAAATAATATACATGAATGATATTATTCTTCTGGTTGATGGTCAAATAAATATTATCTCCTATCGCATAAATTTCATCATCAATAATAATCATAGAGCTACCTTTATTAATAAGATATACATTATATGCTTTATCAAAAATAGTGTTATGTCTACTCTCTACTACATATCGATATTGCAAATCATGAAATAACCATCCTCCACCGATGAAAAAAAATAAACCAAATATAACTAATAATCCACTTGATAATTGTAGTAAACTCCTAAAAAACTCAGCTATTACTTTCATAATTTCTCTTTCCCAACAATACAATGAAAACTATCTAGTTCAATTATATATTGATGGGACTTATTTTGCTAACGTAATACAAAAAGAGCACCACCTATCGAGGGGCGACTTACGTGTCGTTTGGAGCCACGAGATAGGTGGTGCTTTTTTGTAACTAAGTTGTCGAAATAAAATTGGGCCCCATCAATATATAAGAACTAACTAATAGTTTTTATTATTGTTCCGGCCCTAGGTCTCGGAATTCTACGTCTCTAAATTGTGTTAATTCTCCAACGAATTGGAGTTCCACGGTACCGACGGAACCGTTACGGTTTTTACGAATGAGGACTTCTGCATTGTCCCCTTTTTCAGAGTTTTCATCGTAATATTTATCACGGTACAAGAAGATAACGATATCCGCATCTTGCTCGAGGGAACCAGATTCACGAAGGTCCGAAAGTACAGGCCGTTTATCTGGTCTGCTTTCAACACTACGAGACAACTGAGACAAAGCGATAACCGGTACGTTAAATTCACGAGCAATCAGTTTAAGATTACGAGAGATTTCGGACACCTCTTGTTGACGATTTTCACTGCCCTTACCAGCATTTCGACCTTGCATCAACTGAATATAATCGACGATAACGAGATCGAGACCATGTTCCACCTTGAGACGGCGCAATTTAGAGCGCATATCTTGTACGGTAAGACCCGGCGTATCATCGATAAAGAGCTTGGATTTACTCATGCGGTCCGCTGCGGCAATAACCTTTTCCCAGTCAGCAGGATCCATGTTCGCACGGCGCAATTTTTCAGAGCTCACACCTGCCACGGAGGACAAAATACGACCAACGAGCTGTTCCTTGCCCATTTCCAGGGAAAAGAACGCCACTGTCTTGTCGTACAACATCGTTACGTTTTGAGCGATGTTCAAGGTGAAAGCTGTTTTCCCCATCGCAGGACGAGCTGCTACGAGGATGAGGTCAGATTTTTGTAAGCCGTTGAAAATGTGATCCACATCTTTAAAGCCTGTTGGCACACCTGTAATAGCACCATCATGCTGTTGCAGTGCATTGAGTTTATCTAGATTAGATAAAACCACTTCACCAATGGCTGCAAAGGATGATTCAGACTGAGTTTGACCGCTTACATCTAGCACCATTTGCTCTGCCTTATTGAGAATGGCCGTCGGCTCATCTTCGCCAGCATACGTCATGCCTACGATTTTATTCCCTGCATCGATGAGGCGGCGCAACTGAGCTTTCTCACTGATGATTTTCGCATGTTCCTCAACATTGTAGGAAACCGATTCATTCGCAAGAGATGTAATATAAGCAAGACCACCTACTGCATCAAGGCGCTTACGACGGTCTAGTTCTTCACCAACGGTGATAAAATCAGCCGTCTTATTGGCATGCACGATTTCTAAAATAGCATCGTAAATAATACGATGTGCATCGCGGTAAAAATCTTCAGATTTAAGAATACTCGTCACCGTATCTACAACGGCTCCCATATTGGATCCATTAGTTAATAAAGCCCCCAAAACGGCCTTTTCCGCATCTAGATTATGCGGTGGAATGCGTACATCCATGATAATCCCCTTCACACAACCACTATGGATAAAAGAATTCACCATACTCAAAGAGCATGGTGAATACTATTATTCGGCTACTACATTAACCTTGATAGTACTTGTAATTTCAGGATGAACACGAACTAATACGTCATGTACGCCCAATGTTTTCAATGGTTCTTTGATTTCGATTTTCTTTTTATCGATATCTACTTTATATTGAGCTTTAGCAGCATCGGAAATATCTTTAGCAGTAACGGATCCGAATACACGGCCTTCTTCGCCCATGCGAACTTTTACAGTTACTTCAACCTTAGTCAATTGAGCTGCCAAGATCTTAGCTTCGTCATTTGCAACAGCTTTATTATGAGCAATGGATTCTTGTTTTTGTTTCGCATTATTTACGTTAGTTGCTGTACCTTCAAGGCCGAGGCCTTTTTTGATCAATACATTGCGACCATATGCATCGCTAACTTCAACGATTTCGCCTTTTTTACCAACTTTTTTAACGTCTTCTAACAATACTACTTTCATTGTTGTTCCTCCTCTTGTTCTGCGGAATGAAGCGCCTCAAGAGCATGCTCCAAGATGGCCTGCTTTGCTTCCTCTACGGTCATACCTTGTAATTGAGCACCCGCCACAGTTCTGTGACCGCCACCACCCAAGGCTTCCATTACAACTTGTACGTTTACCTTGCCTTTGGATCGAGCGCTGACGCCGATACCGCCGTCATTCAAGGAATATAGTACAAAAGCTGCTTCAATATCTTCATTACTAATGAGCATGTCCGCACTTTGTGCAGCCAACGCCATCATATCCTTCAAACCTTCAGGCGCTACGGAAATAGCAATCCCTTCAGTACGACTTGCTTCAAATACCATTTTAGCACGCAATTGGATAGAATCGAAGGTTTCAATAAATAATTGTTTAACTCTGTCGATATCCGCTCCTGCACGGCGCAAGAATGCTGCTGCCTCGAAGGTACGCGCACCAGTTTGTTGGATAAAGTTCTTTGTATCTAATACGATACCTGCATAGATACCTGTGGCTTCCGCTTTTGAAAGCTTCACAGGAACGCCTGCATATTGTACAAGCTCTGTTACGAGTTCAGATGTGGACGATGCAGTTGGTTCCAAATAGGTAAGCAATGGATTTTCCACAAAGTCTGCTGCACGACGGTGATGGTCGATAACAATACGTCGTTCAGAAATTTCAAGCGCCTCTTGAGCCGCTACCATTTCTTGACGGTGCGTATCACACACAACAGTGAGCGTATTCGCATCTACCCATACTCTTGCAGCTTCTGCAGTAATAATATTCTCTTGCCAGAACTCTGACTCGTTAAGAACATTCACCATTTTATCAATGGCGCTAGTTTCTTTTGAAAGCGCAATGCGCACGTCTTTACCAAGTGCTCGAGCAATGGCAGCTACACCGATAATGCCACCTAAGGCATCATAGTCTTCGCGCTGATGTCCCATAATAAGGATCTTATCAGAATCAATCATAAGCTCATGGATCGCTTGAGATACAACACGAGCACGAACGCGCGTATTCTTCTCAACGCCTGCCGTATTACCGCCAAAGAAGCGCGTACTTTCACCATCCATAATACACACTTGGTCACCACCGCGACCTAATGCAATATCTAAGGCTGCACGAGCACGGCCAGATACATCTTTCACAGAGCCTACATTTTCACTAATACCAATGGAAATCGTAGCTGGTACTTGACGAGGAGATGGTACTTTACGGATTCGTTCGAGCACTTTAAAACCATCTTCCTCCATCTCATGAAGCGCACCACGAGAAATGGCAAAGGTATACATATCATCTTGGAAGTTACGAATAAAACCTTCGTAGCGGTCAATTTCATCCATGATGATATTATTTATATCTGTCCAAATACTAGTATACTCACGATCACTGAGGCCTTTCGTCAATTCTTCAAGATTATCGATTTGAATCATGCCCCATACAGGCTGTCCCTCTTCCGCTTTAATACGGGCTTTTTCTAGGTCTGTAATGTCCTTGAAGTACAATGCCATCACTGCATGTTCCGCAAGTTCATCTTTACTATCAATATCTGATCGCGTATCCCGAGGATCGATAAATTTATAAATAATTTGGAAGTATCGATTTTCATATTTTTCCGTCATATATCCGGACTTACCCCAGATTTTATCGATACGGAAACCAGGTAACAACGCAGACATTTTTTGAAGCTTATTCCAATCCACCTTAACCCAGTCAGCAAAAACACTGTTATTCCACACCAATGTACCTTGTTTATTAACAAGAACAATCCCCATTGGCAAATTTTGTAAAGCAAAGTTAGAAGCTTGTGTGACATTCTTCATCATCGCACTAAACTGTTCTCTTGCTAAACGACGCCGGTTATGAAGGGTATTATAATTAACCAAATACGCCGCTACTACAATGATTAATGCTAAAATCGCAATAGCCCAATTTAAATAGGCCAACAATAATAGCAATAATACGAGAACGGCAACAATGGTAATTTCTAAACCTTTCCATCTCCGTTGAAAGGATTTCATAACGGCCTCCTTTCTTATTAAGAGCTACGTTTTTCGAAACGTGCTCGCATATCTAAAAACATATCAATAATACCATAAAAAACAAGACCATAAGGACTCATTATATATAAGAAAAAAAGAATTAAAAATTGAAAGAACCCATTTACTCCGTAAGTTTTCATAACTGCCATTAAACAGGTAATACCATTAATTAAGCAAATAAAAGAACCTACAAAAGCAATATTCATCCCGATGTCTTTAAGCAAACTATTATCATATCCAATATAGGATAATCCATAAATAATAATAATCCCTATAGCTAAAATACCAGCACCCCAAATTGGCATACGCCATGTAGCCATTGGCGGTAATTCTCTATGAACTGTATTAGTCCGACGGCCAATATAAGATACTAATTTAGCCATGATGTACGTTATGACAGAGCACGCACAGAACCACAATGACAACATCATACGTTCTGCCTGAGCAAATGAATAATTGAGTTGCTGAATCATCGTATCAATCTGTTCTTGCGGTGCCGATTGTTGTCGTATAGACTCAATCATAGCTTCTTTTAACTCATTATTTACATTTTGTCCTAAGGTAATAAAATCTACAGATGCAAAACTATTAGCAACCACCAATTGTAAGAGGCCCATACCAAGCAATACAGCGGCAGGCACTAATATTAACTTTCTAAAAGACCAGTTTGCTCTAAAAGCTTCACCCAAAAATATACTCGGCAATGAATATATTAAGATTGTAGACATAGCAATTAATGGACCAAGAAAGAGTGTTACTAACATGAAGGCTACTATTGAGGAAGTACAGCTATATCTACTACCCCAACGGATACCAATGATAGAAACACCTGCTGGAGCTACCATAGTTGCTAGAAAAGCTGTAAACGGCATGACTGCCCCAATTATAGTCAACATAGCAACGATGGTCGATACAAATGCAGTTTCCACCATCGCTCTTGTATTTGTTTTATTCATAAATCACCATTCTTACATAAGAAGATATATTAATTGGTATCTTTTAATTATAACAGTTTAAAAGGGTAACTTCAAATACCCCATATAGTAGACGAATGCGATAGCAATGCTATTAATGGTAGTTTTTATTTCTCTTTCAAAATGCCAAAAGTACCACACCTTGAGGTGCGGTACTTTTCTGTATTATATAAGATTATACATCTTGAATAATCGGCAAGATCATAGGACGACGACGGGTTTTATCATAGAAGAATTTACCCAATGCATCGCGTACGTTTTGTTTAATTGTTGTCCAGTCTTTGATGCGTTGCATTTCGCAATCTTCAAGAACTTGTTCTACGCGGCGTTCTGCAGCAAGCATGAGTTCTTCTGCGTCACGAACGTATACAAAGCCACGAGATACGAGGTCTGGACCAGCTACGATAGTACCGGAAGCTTTGTCCATCGCCATAACGACAATAACCATACCTTCTTGTGCCAATTGTTGACGGTCACGGATAACGATATTACCTACGTCACCAACACCAAGGCCATCAACGAAGATAGCGCCAGCTTGTACGCGGCCACCTTTGCGACCACCATCTTTATCGAATTCAAAGATTTGACCATTATCCCCGATAAGGACTTTCTTAGGATCTACGCCCATGGCCACACCAAGTTCACCATGACGACGCAACATACGGTACTCACCATGAACTGGGATAAAGTATTCCGGACGAACAAGGTTAAGCATTGTTTTAAGCTCTTCTTGGCTCGCATGACCAGATACGTGGATACCACGGTCTTTACCGTATACCACATTACAACCTAAACGAAGCAAGTTATCGATAGTTCTACCTACAGCACCTTCGTTGCCTGGAATTGGTGTAGCAGAAATGATAACAGTATCATTCGGAGCCAATTCTACAGTACGATGGTTGCTTGTTGCCATACGGGACAAGCCTGCCATCGGTTCACCTTGAGAACCAGTTGTTAAGATCATGATTTGGTCATCTGTGTAGTTGTGCATTACGTCTACGTCGATGATTGTATTTGGTGGAATATTCAAGTATCCGCGCTCTTGGGCAATTTCTGTAACATTGACCATGCTACGGCCCATAACTACAACCTTACGGTTGAACATAACCGCCGCATCAATAGCTTGTTGGATACGGGATACGTTGGATGCAAATGTTGCCAAAACAACGCGGCCTTTTGCTTCTCCAACAGCTTGTTTAATCGCAGGGCCTACGGAACTTTCAGAGCCGGTAGTACCTGGTTTTTCTACATTTGTAGAGTCCGATAATAGCGCTAATACGCCTTTGTTGCCAAGCTCAGCAAATTTGTGCATATCCATCAAACGGCCATCAACAGGAGTTTGGTCAATTTTAAAGTCCCCTGTATGAAGAATTGTTCCGATTGGTGTATTAAAGTATACAGCGCAGGAGTCAGGAATGGAGTGATTTGTTTGGATGAAACCAACAGTTACTTGACCAATTTGAACTTCATCACCGGCAGCAATCGTACGAAGACATTTTGGAGATACCTTATGTTCTTTAAACTTGCCTTCAATTAAGCCGCAAACGAGGTTTGTTGCATATACTGGGCAACTAATTTCTTTCATAAGGTACGCCAAAGAGCCGATATGGTCCTCGTGACCATGAGTAATTACGACAGCTTTCACGCGATCCTTATTCTCGATGATATAGCTCATATCAGGAATAACGATGTCTACGCCAAGCATATCTTCACTAGGGAACGCAAGACCAGAGTCAAGAACGATAATTTCGTCCTCGTATTGGAAGATGGTCATATTTTTGCCGATTTCACCAAGACCACCTAGTGGGATGATTTGGAATTTGCCCTTGTTGGCGCCATTTGGCGTACGTCCCACTAATTCTACTTGTTCTTCTTGATTATTCCAACCTGTAGAACGGTTATTTGAGCGGTTATTATTGCGGTTCTGACTATTTTGGCCATTGCGACCATTATTAGTACGCGCATTACGTGTATTTTCACCACGCGGTGCACGAGTTTGGCGAGTTTTGCGTTCTTGACCTTCACCTTGTTCCGCATTGCGACGTGTATTTGTACGGCGAGTCGTATTAGTACGGCCACTATTCGCACTTGTACGAGTATTTGTAGAACGGCGTTGGCGTGTTGTGCCTTCACCTTCACCAGCTGTTTGTTGACGAGTACGACTTTCGCCAGCAGGGCGGCGTGTATTTGTACGGCGACGCGTTTGTTTTTGCTCGCCTTCAGTCGCAGCTGTAAGAGTAGCGTTTTTTGCTACTGTCGGTTCTGCTTTCACTTGCGCAGTAACCTGATTATCTGTTGTATTCACAGTTCCTCCTAAAATTTTGTTCATTAATTTATTTAACATAGTTTTTCTCACCTATCACTTGAATTGATCTATGCCACGAGGAAATGTCACACAAAGAAAAAGGCGCTATTATACTAGCGTCTCGTCAAATGGGCGCAAAAATGCGCTATCAAATTTTGCCGTTCCTAGTTTGTGTGCCATTTGCCGCAGCAAATGAGTATAGTGCACTATCAGATGCTTCAACCGCAAGAGACCTCTGTTTTTATCTCAATCCGATACGCAGTGCAATATAGTCCGATCTGTTTTGATGAAAGCCTCACTTTCATACGTTGTGCTCATTATAACATAAAAACAACATAAACAAAAGAGTTCTACGCTTGATTCATTAAAAGTAACATAAAATTTTACTACTACTTAAAAGGGCGGCTCAAATTGAACCGCCCCAAAGCATTTCATTATTTATCATCTGGCATACTTTTATAAAACCCTTCAATATGCCATTCGCCATTTTCTTCGACGAGAGATATGTAGCGTGTCATGTGCGCAGCCTCAACCGCGCCATCTCCGGGTTTAGTGACTTGCAGATCCGCTTCGTAAATGATGCGTTTCATGCTATTTATACGACTGATACGACTCGTGCCTAAGGACCCGACAACCACCTTCGGCGCCGACATCATAGATTCCATCCATTTCTGCTTTTCTACGGGATTCGTCTTAGCCTGATTGGTAACATAGGTGAAAGCCTTATCATAGTTCTTTTCATTGACGGCGTCAAAATAACCGTGAACAACATCCCGTGCAGCTTCATCACTGCCTTGACCGACGATGATATTCGTAAACCATCCGCCCGGATCCAGTTCATTTTCCGGGCCCATATAACGAGTCGAAACACTGCATACACAGATAGCACTCACCAGCAATGCAACGAGAATTCGAGTAGTGAAAGCGCTGCTCGTAGGCGATACTTTCATAATAGATGCCAACCGTTTATCGATAATGATGTTCCTCAACGCCTCACCATATTGATTGGCCTTCGGTTCGCCTTTCTTACACAGTAGAACAAATAGAATAATCGGTCCGATGAAAGGAATTAAGATTAAAAACAGATGGTCACTGCTTTTACCGGTATCATGAAGGCGACGGATGCATAGAGAGCCCAACGGAATCAACGAGACAAGACCGATGATTGTCACTAACATCCATGCCAACAGGATTAAATAAATACCTGTATGAAGCACCACCGTAAGCCCATAAGAAAGGGCCAGAATTCCAGCGATAACTAAAATCCACATCAAAAAGAACCGCAAAAATTCCCCTCTGGACGCACGGCCATCTGAATTCATAAATTTGCGGCCCACCACATGGAGAAATGTATCCTTATAACTTAGCTGATAATGAGCCAAAGGATAGATAATTTCCCCTTCCGGTGCAATTCGCTCAACCTCAACCAGTGTCGTATACTGACCGCATTTAGGACAGAACATAGCTGCCTCGTCACAATATTGACGGCAAGAGTCACAATAACGTTTCATATCTATTCTCCTCTATCTCAATACGCGCTCTACAGCTTTAGCAAAGCCTTCACGATATAAATTAGCTCCGCCGTTAGCAGGATGTCTAAGTCCGATAGCGGAAAGACCAAATCGACCCATCGTGTCAGCGGATTTTTGTCCTACCGCGAGTATGAGAGGCTCAGGTCCACCTAATTCAGCGTGTAGCTCCAACAACCGGTTCGTATAGTCCCAACCCAATTGTTGTTCTATCTCTGTTGGTGTTCGGTTAGTAAGCGGTTCACCCGACTTATGAGGGTGAAAGGGAAATATATTCCACAGCAACGCATCGTACGGATCAATACCTTGTTCAATGATTGCGCTCCACACCACCGTGTCTGTAGGCTCGTTAAAACCTTGTTCCTGTTGAGTGCGCTTCAACATTGAACTCGTAGGTGAACTGGTCCGCTGTAACGTAATAGGCGTTATCTGATGAGCTCGAATCGCTTTATGTCTATCCAATAACATACGTTCACAAGTAATGGCAATGCCCGAAAAGCGCCCGCCTTGATACCCAACCGCTTCAGCTACCACAAAGATGTTAGAGCGACCCAGCCGAGGCAACAAATATGCTATCAAATTATTGCGACGTACCTGAGCCGCATCAAAATTGGGTTGAATGATTTCTAGTTCAGAGTTTACCTCGCCCCACGGATTGTGGGTAAGCTCACCCCTGTATTGACCGAGCCAATCTACAAACTGCTGTACTTTTTCCACTCGCTTCACATCAAACGACGCAAGATATACATCAAAATCCATCGTTTTTGCTTCATCTAATTCAAATAAGGACATAGTCCCTCCAAAGTTTATATCCTACAAAACCATACATTAAGCACTTCTTTATATACTGTATTCTTTATATATTGTATTTCTTTATATGCTGTATTTATACACTATAACTTATATAACTATAATACTATCGATATATCTATAATACCTAATGATTACACATATTGCATAAGAATAATATTGTATTCATATTACCATGTATTTCTGAAGATTTAATGCAGAATATAAATGAATTTGATGCAAAATATTGATGGATCTAATGTAGAATCTCGATATATTTGATACAGAGTATCCCTGCAAAGTAGACGAGGAAAGTAGCTAGGAAAAGATTGTATATAAAAATCGCTTAAATATAAAACTCGATTTTGTCTTCTTTGGCAAGTTGGAATTGTTCAAATATGTGATTTCGAATATTGACGAAGGATGCGGAGGTCCTGTCCGTCCTATCGATGAGATTGACGGGGATGATCGTTTGCACCCGTCCCGGATTAGCGGCTAGGACCACAACGCGGTCCGCAAGGACTACAGCCTCTTCGATATCATGCGTAACAAATACGACCGTTTTACCCTCTTCACGGCAGATGCGGGAGATTTCGTCCTGCAAATTGATGCGTGTCAACGCATCGAGGGCCCCTAGCGGTTCATCCATAAATATAATATCCGGATCGACCGCTAGCGCCCGCGCAATGGAAACACGTTGCTGCATCCCGCCGGACAACTCCGCCGGATAGCGATTCCGAGCATGATCGAGCCCCACCATTTTCACGTATTTATCGATGATAGCAGGTCGCTCTTCCTTCGGTACATTCTTGCTTTCAAGGCCCAGTTCAATATTGCTTTCCACCGTTCGCCACGGTAACAGTCCGTAATTCTGAAAAACCGTTACATACCGCAATTGGGGTGCTTTCACCTCTGCGCCATCAATAGTAATAGAACCCGAGGTAACGAGCTCAAAGCCTGCCATAGCATTTAAAAGCGTGCTTTTACCGGACCCGGAAGGACCTAAGAGACAAATAAATTCACCTCGTTCAATATCCAGATTAATATTCTCAAGGATGGTGAGCGGTTCTCCATCTTTCATAAATTCCTTGTGTGCATTGCGCACCGAAATGTAACCCATGCGTCCACCTCCTATTTCTCAATGCCCCAACGTCTATAAATCCATTTTTCGATGAGGGACACGCCCCAATCGAGCAAAAGTCCCACAAAGCCGATTGTTAAAATCGCCACCATCAGGAGATCGTTGCGCAAATTGTTCCGCATATCGATGATGAGGAATCCAAGACCCGTCTGGGAACCTACCATTTCCCCCGTCACCAGGAAAATCCACGCCGTGCCGAGCGCGATGTGAAGTCCTGATGCAATACCGGGAAACACGGCGGGCAATACAATTTTAAATAACAATTCCGGCTGCTTGATACCAAAATTTCGAGCCACCTTGATGTACACGGGATCGATATTTTGAATCGCGGACACCGTGGACAATAGAACCGGGAAAAACGCCGCAATAAAGATGATAACGATGGCAGGCGCCTGTCCGATACCGAAAAACAAAACGATAAACGGCAACCATGCCACCGGCGAAATAGGACGAATCACCTGAACGATAGGATTAATATAATTCCAAATGCCCTTATACCAACCTAAAATAAGGCCTAAGAATACACCGGCTACGACGGAAATGATATAGCCGATGAAAAAGCGCACCAAACTGTCCGCAATATCCTTGAACAATACGCCGTCCCCGATGAGTTCCCCGAACCCAAGCAACACCTTGTACGGCGTCGGCAGCAAGGCTTCGTTAAATCCGCCGATGCAGACAACCAGTTCCCAAATCAGCCAGACCGCGATGAACGCGCCCGGCACATATGTGTATTTCTTCATGGTCTACCCCCTATGGCAATAGCGATGTATCTACAAACTCCGAATAACTCGGCACCTTTTTAATCAAATCGACATGGGTCATGTGATGCACGAGCGCATTATAACGATCCTCGGTGAGGGCCAAATCTCCAAACCCAATTACTTGCAAGGAACGCTCGATAACAGGATCCTTAAATTTCATATATTTCAAGGCAATCTCCTTTTGCGCCTCAGGATGCTCATCTAAATATGTACCTGCATCGAGATAGGCTTTTGTGAAAGCCTTCGCCAAGTCGTGATGTTCATCGACGAATTGACCGTTGAACACGAGAGCACAGCAGATATTGTCATGCCATAAGTGATCAGGGTCTTCAAAGACCTTCCCGGCTCCCATTTCTATGGCAAGAGAACCGAAAGGCTCAGCCACACTATATCCTGCGATTTGACCGACCGACAATGCGGACGGCATTTCGGGAGGGCTCATCTCCACTATCTGTACGTCCCTCTCGCTAAGGCCTGCCCGTTCAAGCATGAGGTCTACGAGAATCTTTTGTGTAGATTGCTTATGAGGGATGGCAAAGGATTTGCCTTTCAAATCCTGTACAGAGTTAATATCGTTATTTACAACGATAATGTTGCCTTCCGTATGACCTAATGCCACTGCACGCACATCAATTTCCTGTTCACGAGCCTTTACGCCCAGCTCAACGAGAACGGCTGCAGCATCTACTTTACCGGTGTTGAGCGCATCCATGAGTTCCGGCCAGGAACCGTATTTAACAAGCTCTACATGGACAGGACCATCTGCCGTCTCCAATTCCTTCGTAGCAAATACGGGCAGCGCATGAGTAATCGGTAAATACGCAACGCGCACAGTTTTTAATTCTTGGGCGGTCTTCGGTTTACTGTATTCATGATAACCATACGTCAACCCACTTACTACCAACAGCACGATAGCAGTGATTAGATACCAAGTTTTTTTCATAGTGTCCCCTCTTTCTACCTCACAACAAGGGGCGTTTATGACTCATGTCACTTTTTCGCATTTTTCTAAACCTTAGATGAAATAAGGCTTTAGAACACCTCGTCTTTTAAACTTAATATAACCTACTATATCAATATGTATTAATTATGTCAATAAATCATATTAATATTGTAGGTATTATTATTTATGTACGAAAAATATCAATATGCACAGAATCATATTCTCTTTAAACAAGCATTTAACTAAGAATGACAAACATAACAAAAAACAGGTAGCATCCGTTGAATACTACCTGCTTTTAATGTTTATTAAGTTTTCACAATTATTTGAATAAAGTCTTTTTATTTAATATGTAAACTTCAGATGTACCGGCTTCACTAGACTCAGATACATGTGGATAAATGGAGGACTGACGGAAATGCTTAATCTCCCCTTTAGGAACGATTAACATAAGTGGCTTACCAGATTCGATAGTCTTATTAAATTCCTCTTCACTTACTTGTTCCATAAGATATTTCTTCTGCCATTCAGCGCTACGTTTTTTCAATTTATCTCGATCATCCCAGCGACTTTCATCACCATTAATCTTGATAACCTTATGCCCCGTATAATACACAACAGCCGTACTATAGCCATTATAGTAATAGACATCTCCTTCATAGGAGTCCACTACTGGAACAACATCAATATTACTACGCTGCTTAACAAATGGCTCTAAGCCTTCCATAACAACTATAGAAGATATAACCATCGTACCAAGTACAATAATTGTAACTAAACGATATCCTCTTCTCGTATACCACGCATAGAACATAAACAATATTGCCATAGCAACCACGACATAGAGCAAGCAATAAAAACCCCATGGTGCGAAAAAAGAACCTGCCACATAAGCAATCCACAGAAGTAACGTCGGCCCCATAATAATCCATTTTAAGGCTCTAGATTTGCCTTTGCGAATAAGCTTCATAACGCCCAAAGCACCGATAGCACTAAATGGGACTAAGCTAACAAAGGTATATAGAGGGTATTTTGTTGCCATCAAGGTGTAAAATAGCACAATTCCAACACCCCAGGTCATATTATAGATAAACCCTGTATGACGTTGTTTGAAACCATCGATTATGCCGTAAATAACAGCACCTGTCCACGGCATAGAGGCGCCAAGGAAGATAGCGAGGTAATACCACCATACGTTATCTTCCGGATGTTCCGATTGAGTAGCACGAGTCACATTGTGAAGCCCTAAGAAGCCATTGATAAAGTCTTGACCATGAACACTGTACATGTACACATACCACGGCAAACAAACTACACAAAAAGCTAAAATGCCACGCCAATCAAAGATAGCTTTCACCATAGACCAAGAACGATTAATACCTGCAAAGACAAGTAAAATCATACCAGGCAACACAATGGCTACCGGACCTTTAGTGAGTACACCTAACGCAGCGAATACATAAGCTACAATCATGGCATATGGTTTCTGTTCCACCAGACCCTTGTAAGAGTAAATCATGACCATCAATGTCGTATAAAGGAGCACCATATCTGTAATAACGCCATGAGCTACGGTCCAGAACATGAGAGATGTGCCTAGAACGGATGCCCCAATGAGACCAAGCGCCCACTTACCGCTCATGGTACGCGTAGATTGATACATGGTCGCCACCGACAAAGCACCGAAAATAGCACTCGGTAGGCGCACCACCCAATCAGCAATTCCAAAGACTTTAAAGCCAAGAGCAATGAGCCAATAAATCATGATTGGTTTATCGTACCAATAAGTACCATAAATCTGCGGAGATAGCCAATCACCAGAAAGAACCATTTCCTTTGCCGTTAACGCATAATTAGATTCAACGGGATCTGTAACAGGCAACATATTATTGCCAAACATATAAAACACTAGCCACACAATAAATACAACTGGTGTTAATCGAGAGAGTTTCATAAGGGGTCTCCTTATCGACGATTACGATAGTATCTAAAGCCCAGTACTGCAGCTATAATGACAAATACAACGATCATACCAATCAAGAACTCATGATTGTACTCGATAAGGTCTTGCCAATTTTCACCAAGTACCTTGCCTAAGTAAACGAGCAAAATCGTCCAAGGAATCGTACCGAGTACCGTCCAGATGATGAAATGCCACATGGGATAGCGTGCCATTCCTGCTGGGAAGGAGATAAAGGTACGAACACCGGGTAAAAGTCGACCAAAAAATACAGCTACACCGCCATATTTATTAAACATCTTTTCTGCCAGTTCAAATTTATGTTCATTAAAAAATATATATTTACCATATTTCAATAATAAAGGGCGCCCACCATGCTCACCCATCCAGTAGGATACTATAGAACCAACAATCCCTGCTAAGATACCTACCACCATTGTCGTATGCATATCAAATATGCCTTGAGCTATCAAATACCCCGCAAAACCAAGTACGATTTCACTTGGAATAGGCACGTTAGCATTTTCTAGAACCATTGCAATAAACATGGCCGTATAGCCATATGTTTCCATAAACGAAATAATATATTCCACTATTTTACCTCACTAAAAATCCCCATCCGGGTTCTATAATGTACTTATTCTTGTACATCGTTTCGTGAAAGTTTCACCCAACCATTTGGTATACCATATATTTTACCATAATAAAGAGACCCTCACCACAAGTGGGGCCTCTTTAAGGTATAAACAGTATGCGATTTTCACAATAGTTTTTTTTGCTATTGTGTACAGCTCATTAAAAACAACTAACAATTAACTAGCTATACGGCATCTAAACTTCTCTGTTTAAGCAAGACCATATGGTACACATATAGGACATGTTTCTTCACTACGAGGACTTTGTAAAATATCCGCTTTAATGCCGAACCAATTTGCTAGATTCTCTGCAGTCATCATCATATGCGGAGCTCCATCACCGACGATAGCCCCCTCTTTGATGGCAATAATGCGGTCACTATAGCGCAAAGCTAGATTCAAATCATGTAGCACCATAACGACCATAATATTTCGTTCCCGCTGTGTCCGTTTAACCAGTTCCATCAATTCAATTTGATGACGACTGTCGAGATAGGTAGTCGGTTCATCGAGGAGTAAAATATTTGGTTCTTGAGCCAAACTTAACGAAAGCCATACGCGTTGCCGTTCACCGCCGGATAATTCCCCTATGTGCCGATACCGATATTTCCATACATCTGTACATTTCATCGCCTGCTCCACAGCAGCTAAATCCGCATCAGATAGTTCCTTAAAAATCGATACATACGGATTTCGTCCAGATCGAACCAACTGCTCAACTAACATTCCTTCAGGGGCTGTCGTAATTTGCGGCAACAAAGCTATATGGCGCGCTAATTCCTTTGTATTCCACGAATGTAAAGATTTTTCATCCAGCAATATGGTGCCTTGTTTTAGCTTAATAAGTCGGGCCAAAGCTTTCAAAAACGTTGATTTTCCCGAACCATTTGGACCGATAATAGATATTATTTCCGGTTTATCAAAGACGATGGATTGATTTTCCAGTATCAATCGTTTTCCATAGCCTACCGTTATATTATCGACTGTTAACACACTCATCTTCGCCCCACCCCTTTCAATAGATACAAGAAGAATGGAGCACCCAAAAAGCTCATCAGTACGCCTACAGGGATTTCACCAGGCGCAATCATCATGCGCGCCAAAGTATCGGCATAAACAATTAATATGCCACCAAAAACCATAGACGTAGGAATCAAATAACGATAATCCACACCTACAATGAGACGCGCCACATGAGGCACGATAAGGCCTACAAATCCCAACATTCCCGACACGCTCACCGCTGATGCGGCTAATAAAGAAGCTAATACGAGTAAGGACAATCGACATCTTTCAACATGCACACCTAAAGTGCGCGCCGTATCATCGCCTAAACTAAGCAATGTAAGCCATCTGATAGATATCATAGATCCAATAATTCCTATAGCCGTATAAGGCCAGATCATCATTACATCATCCCAGCTGCGCCCTACAAAACCACCTGCCATCCAGCTCACCGTTCCTTGAACACGATCCGGATAAAATACGGATAGAATCGTATTAAATCCGCCGAAAAAAGCAGCTACAGCCACACCGGCCAAGATAAGGCGCAACGGATTGAGCCCACCTTGCCAAGAAATCCCATAAACCAAAAACGATGCTGCTAACGCACCAACAAAAGCGCCAATAGGAACAAGCATAACGTAAGTAGGCATGAGAATCATAATAATCATAGCCGCCAAAGCACCGCCAGAGGTAATGCCAATAATTCCAGGATCCGCCAAAGGATTTCGCAAGATACCTTGTAAAATCACGCCAGCTAAGGCAAGATTCATGCCCGCTAAAAAGCCCACTACAACACGTGGTAAGCGTATAGTCATGATAATTTGACCAATTTTCGATGTGTCGCTACCCGTTATGATTTGGTATAGTTCGCCCCAAGTTAATGGAACAGCGCCCAATTTCATACTCAGCAACACACCTGCTATTAACAGAATCAGCGCGGCCACAAAAACGCGTAAGCCCCGACGTTCCTGCACATTAATGAGATTGTCCATATAACACCTTTTCCGCATATAATAACACTTGATCCATTCGAGCGGTCGGCACCGACGCAAACAACGGACCTGGCAAGACCTCTATATTCCCATTAGCAACAGCAGGTACATTCTGCCATGCCGGCGTTTTAAAAGCCTTTTTAAAAGCTGCTATATCTTTCTCACCGCTACTGCCATGATTAATCAAGATAACCTTGTCACAATCAAGAACTGCCATCGTCTCCAGATTAAGCGGAATATATCCATCCAAAGCATTCTCCGATACATCTTGCGGCAAATATACATCAGCCACATTTTTTGCCCCTAATCTTTGAAAAATATCTCCCACATATGTTTTACTGGAGGCTAGTTGGTAACTTGTAGGTGTCCCAAAAACGATGAGGACACGCGGTGCCGACTCATC